>JABMQR010000016.1 GCA_013202335.1 Bacteroidota bacterium | reverse complement strand
TAAAACCAGAAGTAAAACCAGAAGTAAAACCAGAAGTAAAACCAGAAGTAAAACCAGAAGTAAAACCAGAAGTAAAACCAGAAGCACCAGCTCCGGTTATAAGCGAAAAGCCTGTAGAAAGTACCCCCGCACCCAAAGAGACCCAACATCAACATCAATCTCAACCCAAACCTCGAGAACGTGCTCATGTACAGAAACCGAGCCAAAGAGAAGAACAGCCACAGCAGCGACGTGATAACGGCGACGTTAAACCGCAAGAACAAACACAATCCAATATTGAAGCAAACCCGATAAATGATGATATTCCAGCACATGCGAGAATGACGATGGGTGAGACTGAATTAAGAAATTACGATAAACCTGGTAACAGAGGGCAGCGCCAGAGTTCAAAGTATTCATCAAAACCTGCACATGGGAATAGCGGAAATAGCGGGAATAGTGGTAATAGTGGTAAATATAACAATAAGTCGAACAATAAAAGACCAAATAACCGCAATGTCCGGGAACATACGGAAACAGTACAGGCTCCCTATTCTTCAGAGCATGAGGGAGAAAAGCTCAGCATAAATGATTTATCTGCGATGAGTGTACCTGATTTGCGCGACAAAGCAAATGAATGGGGAATTCAGGTTGAAGCTCTTCTTGTTATGAAAAAACAGGAAGTTATTGTTGAGATCCTCAAAGCACATACCCGTTCCGGCGGAGTTATTTTCGCTTACGGGTCACTGGAAATATTACCTGACGGATATGGTTTTCTCAGATCACCACAGAACAGTTACTTGCCCGGATCGGATGACATCTATATTTCACCATCACAAATCAGACTTTTTAACCTTAAAACTGGTGATACCGTAGCAGGGCAAATACGCCCGCCAAAAGACGGAGAGAGATTTTTTGCGATGCTGCGTGTTGAGACAGTTAATAATGATGACCCCTCTTTCGCACAGACCCGTGTTGGATTTGACAGTCTTACCCCTCTGTATGCAGATGAGCGTTTGAATCTGGAAAACGTAAAAGGTGATATTTCTACCAGACTTATTAACCTGTTTGCCCCGATTGGAAAAGGACAGCGTGGGTTGATTGTATCTCCACCACGAACAGGTAAAACAGTACTTCTGCAGAAGATTGCGAATTCTATCTCAGAAAATCACCCTGAGGTAGAACTAATTGTACTGCTGATTGATGAGCGGCCGGAAGAAGTAACCGATATGCGCCGAAATGTAAGAGGGGAGGTTATTGCTTCTACCTTTGATGAACAGGCATCCCGGCATGTATCAGTTGCCGAAATGGTTATTGAAAAAGCAAAACGCATAGTTGAGCATAAGCGGGATGTTGTAATACTTTTGGATTCAATTACCCGTTTAGCCCGTGCCTATAACCAGACAGTTCCTACATCTGGGAAAATTCTTTCCGGTGGTGTCGACTCTAATGCTCTGCACAAACCAAAAAGATTTTTTGGTGCAGCAAGAAATATTGAGCATGGTGGAAGTCTCACTATAGTGGCAACTGCTCTGATCGAGACCGGATCAAGAATGGATGAGGTTATTTTTGAAGAGTTCAAGGGGACAGGTAATAATGAAATAGTTCTGGATCGCAGAATGGCGGACAGAAGATTGTTTCCCGCGATTAATATAAAGAAATCCGGTACCCGTCGTGAGGAACTGCTTCTGCAGGAAAATGAGATATCAAAATTGTGGGTTTTACGAAATGCAATGAATTCTCTCGAAGATATCGAAATGACTGAGATGCTAATTGACAGGATGAAGAAAAGTAAGAATAATGAAGCGTTCCTGAGATCGATGAATACAGGAGCAGGAAAATAATGACACCTGATCTGCTGTGAAGGAAGTGAAGATTTTTACTTATACAAAACTTTTGTAATTGCAAATGCAGTTCCTTCTGTTTATATAGAGTAACAATCAAATAACCGTAGCTGTGGATTACAATATAGATTCTGGAGGAAATTATGAAACAGGGAATACATCCCAAATATGCACCCGCAGCAATTACTTGTGTATGCGGTAATGTGATTGAAACCCGGTCAACAGCCGGAGATCTCAATGTGGAAATTTGTTCATCCTGTCACCCCTTCTTTACCGGGAAACAAAAACTGGTAGATACTGCGGGTAGAGTTGAGCGGTTCAAGAAAAAATACGGAATTAAGGAATAGAGCCGTGATCCATGGTTACATGGATTTGAAGTTTCCGATAAATTTTATAGACATAAAAATTCGGAAACCCCTACTATATTTAATATTCCTGAGGAATGCTGCAAGTCAGCAAAGAAAAAACCCTGCACACCAGTGTGGGGTTTTTTTATTTCACAGAACCAAACGAATATAGTCAAAATTAAGTTTCAGTTGCAATATGTTATCATTTGGCCTACAATTCCTTAGGGGGAATAAATGAGCAGTATTGCTGAGCTGCACATGTCTGAATACAACGAATCTCCCGGGGCAATTGTTGCTGTTCCCGGGGTAGTTACTCTTATGGGAGAGTACTCGGATTTATGTGATGGTTATACATTATCCGGGGCATTAGGTCAGACAGTTGAAATTGCGGTATCAAAACGACGGGATAATTCTCTACGGTTTTACTCTACTGATTTTGATGAGCGCAAAAGAACTACCATACCAAATCTCAAATTCAGGCGGGAGGATCGCTGGGCAAACTATATTAAGGGAGTTCTGCACGAAATCTTTCGTAGAAACTATGTCTTTAAAGGCTTGAATATAACCGTTAAAGGATCTATTCCCCAGAAAGTTGGGCTTAAATCTTCAACGGCCCTCTGCACAGCAGCTGCCCTCTCCGTAAAGAAACTACATAATTTTGATATTGATGACACACAACTTATACAGTCGATCTACTTTGCCGAAACTGCTTTTATGCAGGCAAAATCACGTCTGGTCGACATTATGACCATGCTCTATGCCCGGAAAGATCATCTGCTTCTGTTTGATCTCCATTCACTCGACTATTCCTATATCCCCTGCCAGCTGAATGGTGCAGTATTTCTGATAACTGAAAGCGATATTCCCCCATTCTCAATCCGTGAGGATGTAGTGTACCGTGAGGAAGCCTGTCACATCGGGTTCGCAGCAATCAGGGAAAAACTTCCGGAAGGATCAGGAGCACTTCGGGAACTTACTTCCTCTGAAGTAAAAAGTGCATCGGAGTATTTGCCTGAGGATCAAAAGAAGTTCTGTTATTACATTCTTGAAGAGAGCAGATTAACAAAAGATGCTGCATATGTACTTGAACAAAAAGATGCTCCGGCGTATGGTAAGTCCATGAACCGAATGCAGACCGGGCTCAGAGATCTCTTTGAGGTTTCCTGCCCAGAGGTTGACTGGCTGACAAAACGGGCCATGGAAGCTTCCGGGTGTTACGGGTCAAAAATGATTGGTCCCGGGTTTGGAGGGTGTACAGTTACCCTCATGCAAGCGGAGAAAATTGAGAATTATACCGACAGGCTGGAGGAATATGAACATATCTTCGGGTTTCATCCGGACTGGTTTATTTATAAACCGGCAGAGCGAGCGAAAATCCGCGAATAATACAAAGATAGATTAATATACAATAAACATGAATGTACTACTCACAAATGATGATGGAATTGACAGTGAGGGCTTGATAGTCCTTGCTGAAACTCTGAGAAAAGAACACACAGTTTGGATATCAGCACCTGATACTGAACGGAGTGCATCTTCCCATGGTATTACTATTCGCAGATCAGTTGTTTTTACTGCTGTTAATGAGAAAACCTTTACCTGCAGCGGTACTCCGGCAGACTGCATTCTTTTTGCGCTAAAAGGGGCAGTTCCTGTTGTACCGGATGTAGTAATTTCCGGAATCAATAAAGGTAATAATATCGGAAATGATATAGTCTATTCCGGTACCGTAGCTGCTGCCCGACAGGGCGCATTTATTGGAATTCCATCAATAGCGGTATCAGCTGCCGGTTATTTTCCGCCATTTCCATTTAGTGAAGCTGCAGAATTCATTCTCAATCATCTAAATGAGCTCATTTCTCTCTGGAATAAGGAGATTATCCTGAATGTAAATGTTCCGAAAAAGCCAAACGGGAGCTGGGAAGCAGCCTCTCTTTCTTTACTCTCGTATGGGAATACCCTGCATATTAAAGAGAGTGGACCTGATTCTGACAGTGTTACCTATTCGCTGCAAGGCGAACTGGAACGGATTGGCAGTGCACATGATGAATCAGATTTTACAAAATTACAAAATGGAATAATTACCATTTCTCCGGTATCTATTTACCCTTCCTGTCATGAAGAGAGCATGCAAAAACTTGATAAACATCTTGTGACCCAGACAGCGGAAAAATAGTGTATGGGATTTTTTAAAGTTCTGCAAAATCAGGAATGGGAAAATATGTGCACCAGATGCGGGTTGTGCTGTCATGAGAAAACGGTATCATCCAAAACTGCAACCTATCATTTAGACTCACCGTGTATTATGCTGGATACTAAAACAAATCTTTGCAAGGTATATAGTAACAGGTTTATAGAACATCCAAGATGCAAATCTGTCAATCTGTTTAAAGCAATGTTTGCCTCCTATTTACCTCCCGATTGTGCATACGTACAATGGGCTGAAAAGCATTATATTCGATTTGTCAGGAAGTTGGAATTCTTCTATATTTCGTCTGCTCTTTGTGATACTCAACTTGACGATTAATTGTTCTGCAAGTACTTTATTATTACCAGATTAGTAAGGTAGTGTTTGGAAGCGTGCAGGTGCCAAAAAGTAAAGTGATACCAGTATGTTTATGGTACCTGCAGCAATATATAATTTAATTTCTGATGGTTAATAATGACCTTTCATGAAAGACCTGCACGCTTCCAAACACTACCTTCTTAAAGGAAGTAACATGACTGAAAATAACATATACATGGATAACAACGCGACAACCCGGATCGATCCGATTGTCAAAGAAGCCGTCCTGAAAGGTTTCGATTTATCTGGTAATGCGTCGAGTATGCATGGACCAGGCAGAGCTGCATCAGCAGCAGTGGGGCGTGCCAGAATACAAACTGCCCGGCTTATCGGTGCAGATCCCGAAGAGATAATATTTACCAGCGGTGGTTCTGAATCTAACAATACTGTATTAAATCTGGTTTATACTCATATGTTTGCAAAAAGTGGTAAAAAACGAATTATCACCTCATCCATTGAGCATCCCAGTATTATTGAAACAGTTGAGTCTTTCAGAGAAAAAGGAGTACCAGTTACTATTATTGGAGTTGATACCTATGGTAAACTGGATATGGAAGCATTGAGAATGGAAGCTGGCAATGACGTCGCATTAATCTCTGTAATGATGGCAAATAATGAAATCGGAACGATTCAGGATATTGCCCAGGCAGCAGAAATTGCAGCATCCTGCGGAGCACTGATGCATACTGATGCAGTACAGGCTGCAGGGAAAATTGCACTTGATGTACATAAACTAAAAGTAGATTTTGCCAGTATATCCGGTCACAAACTACATGGACCGAAAGGAATAGGGGCATTATATATCCGAAAGGGGCTAAATATTGAACCTTTCATCCGGGGAGGACATCAGGAACAAGGTCAGCGTGCCGGCACCTATAACACACCGGGTATAATCGGTCTTGGTGTAGCAGCGGAAATTGCATTTAATGGACTTACCGCTGATATGGAATATATCAATAAACTTCGGGATAGATTGTGCCGGGGGATAGAGTCACTTATTCCTAATGTACATGTGAACGGGCATCCTTCAGATATACTCCCGGGAACACTAAATGTATCATTTCCCGGAGCAGAAGGGGAGTCAATTCTGCTGTATCTCGATATGGAAGGAATATCTGTCTCAACAGGTTCAGCATGTGCTACAGGCTCACTTGAACCATCTTATGTACTTATTGCAACCGGAGTTGGACCGGAACTCGCACATGGATCTATTAGATTCAGTCTGGGAAAATTCAACACAGAAAAAGAAGTAGATTTTGTATTAGAAATATTACCGCCGGTGATCAAGCGGCTTAGGGAGATGTCAACACTATGAGCGATAGCTTTTTTAATGAATGGGTATATACAGACACTGTAAAAGAACATTTCATGAACCCAAAAAACATCCTGTTGGATCCTGAATATAAGGAAGATGGCAAGGGAATTGTGGGCAGTATGGCATGTGGTGATCAAATGATGGTAGTCATAAAAATTGAGAATGACACGATAGTAGAGTGCAAGTGGAAGACCTATGGATGCGCTAGCGCAATTGCAAGTACCTCAATGATGTCGGAAATGGCTTTAGGTATGACACTTGAGGAAGCGTATAACCTATCTCCGCAAATGATAACTGATAAACTGGGCGGACTTCCTCAGCATAAATTTCACTGTTCAGTACTGGGAGATAAAGCCCTGCGGGCAGCAATCGATGATTATCTGGAGAGGCAAAAGCGGGATAACCCATTTAAAGCCAGCGTAGCAAAGATTATTTGTGAATGCAAAGGGGTAACAGATCAGCAAATCGAGGAATTGGTGAAAGATGGAGTTGTGGAAACACTGGAACAGCTTCAGGAAAAAACCGGTCTTGGTACCGGATGCGGGAAATGTAAATCCAAAGCCACCGATTTGCTTGATGAATTTCTGCATGTTTATGTAAAATGATACAAATGACTATGGAGATTGAGTGAAATGTCCCATGAGCAGAGAGATGGTCAGACAGGAAAAACGGGATTCTCGACTGTTAATGAACAGCAAGCTGAAATAAGAGAACCCTCAATGTTTCATGTCATTCTGATGAATGATGATTTTACAACTATGGAGTTTGTCTTAAAAACAGTGCAGAAGGTGTTTCAAAAATCACCTGAAGCTGCTGCTTCGATAATGATGGAGGTTCATCATAAAGGACGTGGTGTAGCGGGAACTTATGTTCATGATATTGCACGTACGAAAGCCGAAAGAGTTATGCATTTAGCATTTAAGGAAAATTTTCCACTTAAATGCATACTTGAGGAAGCGTAGCAGTGTACTGCTAATACGTAGTTGGGTACAACTAACTGAGTTGAGTACAACTCATGTAGCAAAGTACTGCTTTAGGAGAGACGGATGAAAGTATCAGAAAAGGTTCAGGAAGCCTTGGGAACAGCATATTTAACAGCACGGGAACATCATCATGAATATATTACACCTGAGCATCTGCTGTATTCCCTACTGTACTATGATGAATCAATATTTATCCTTGAATCCTCCGGGATTGATATAGAGCTGCTGAAAGAGAAGCTGAATACATTTTTTGCTGAAAAGCTTCCTCTTGTAGAGCTGGATGGGGAACCAACTCAATCAGTAGGTTTTCAGGATGTAATTGAACGCGCAGTTTTGCATACAGAATCTTCTCGAAAAGAGTTCCTTGAATTATCTGATATTCTTGCTTCCATATTTGATGAACCTGAATCCTATGCCTCATTTTTCCTTGAGAAAGAGGGTCTTACAAAATACATTTTACTGGAAATTATTAGCCACAGACTCCCTGGTTTCTTGGAAAACATGGATGACCAGCAGCAGAGTTCTGATACTCACATTGATCAAAATGAGGGAGATAGAGCTGAGGGTGATAGTAATAGCGGTCAAAGCGGCCAGAGTAAAAAGAAAAGTCCTCTGGAATTATATACACAAAATCTCTCACATGCTGCCATTGAAGGAACTCTTGATCCATTGATCGGACGGGAACAGATTCTTGACCGAACCTTGCAGATATTGTGCAGACGGATAAAAAATAATCCGATTTTAGTAGGTGATCCGGGAGTTGGGAAGACTGCCCTTGCAGCAGGTATCGCCCAAAGAATTCAGACCGGGAATGTTCCGGCCAGACTGAAAAAAGCAGAAGTGTTTGAGCTGGATATGGGGGGACTTCTCGCAGGTACGAAATATCGTGGTGATTTTGAGGAGCGCCTGAAAGCGGTTCTCAAAGAGCTTGAACAGCGGGAAGCGATTCTTTTTATTGATGAAATACATACAATCATAGGTGCAGGATCAGTCTCCGGTGGTTCAGTCGATGGTGCAAACTTGTTGAAACCTTCACTTGCATCCGGTAAAATCCGCTGTATCGGATCTACGACCCAGGATGAATTCAAGAAGATTTTTAACCGTGATGGTGCACTTTCCCGACGATTCCAGAAAGTGGAAGTGCCGGAAACCACCCAGGAAGAGACTCTCGATATTCTAAAAGGTCTTAAAAAGCGCTATGAGGAGTACCACCATGTAAGGTACACCGATAAAGCAATTAAGGCAGCAGTAGAACTTTCTACAAAATATATTCGGGAACGATGTCTTCCTGATAAAGCAATTGACGTTATTGACGAAGCCGGGGCATTCATGCAGCTTCAGACTGCTGCAGAAAAACCGGACGGATCCCGGAGCGGTAAAAAGGTGAAGCGGGTAGATGTCAGATTTATCGAGAAAATTGTGGCTGGAATTGCCCGTGTACCGGTAACAAATGTAAATAAATCAGAGATTGACAGATTGAAAGTACTGGAGACCGAGCTTGAGACCCGATTATTTGGGCAGAATGAGGCAGTTTTAACTGTTTCAAGTGCAATAAAGAGAAACCGGGCCGGCTTTGGCAATGAACGAAAACCTGTCGCCTCTTTCCTATTTGTGGGACCCACCGGGGTGGGGAAAACAGAGCTTTGTGTGCAGCTGGCCGATGTTCTGGATATTCCCATGATTAGATTCGATATGAGTGAGTATCAGGAGAAACATACAGTCAGCAGACTGGTAGGATCTCCCCCAGGATATGTTGGATATGATGAAGGTGGACTTTTGACTGATGCAGTACGACGGCAGCCGCACGCGGTGCTACTGCTGGATGAGATTGAGAAAGCCCATCAGGATGTCTACAATATCCTGCTGCAAATTCTGGATTATGCAACTCTTACCGATAATATGGGAAGAAAAGCAGACTTCAGGAATGTTATAATTATCATGACCAGTAACGCCGGTGCAAGAGATCTTGGAAAGCGCATGATCGGATTTGTCGAGGCTGCTGCAGGAACCAGCTCTGTCGGAAATGCTCTGGAAAAGATATTTTCTCCGGAATTCCGGAATCGACTTGATAAAATTGTAACCTTCAAGCGACTGGCCCACAAAGAAATTATGCTGATCGTGGAAAAAGAGATCCATGATTTTTCCGCTCAGCTTAAAAAGAAACAGGTCAAACTTGAAGTCTCAAATCAAGCTGTAGAATGGTTTGCTGTGAAAGGGTACTCCGATGAATTTGGAGCCAGAAACATCTCACGGCTGGTTCAGGATCGTCTGAAAGATTTCTTTGTTGATGAGATTCTCTTCGGAACTCTGTCCGGCGGTGGAACAGCGTGTGTGGATATTAAGGACGATGAACTCGACCTGCAAACTAAGAATTTGGCCACCGACACAGCTTCTGCTGCTGACACTGTCACTGCTTCTGTTACTGAATCTGTAGATTAAATATGGAAGAGACTTTTCCCTTTTTCGAAGAGGATCAGAGAATACAATTTCCGGGTGAAGATGATATTGACGAGTCTGGTATAGCTGGCGTTGGTGGAAATCTCTCTCCGGGCATGCTTCTTTCAGCCTATGAACAGGGTGTGTTCCCCTGGTATGGCCCCGATGAGCCAATCATCTGGTGGAATCCCGGGGAAAGGGCAGTTATTCTGCCGGGGAAACTGCATGTTTCTCAATCCATGAAACGTTTTCTAAACAGAACAAACCTCACTGTAACGTTTAATCAGGATTTTCGCTCTGTGATTCGTTCATGCCGTGAAATTGAACGCCCGGGTCAGGATGGTACCTGGATTACAGATGAGATACTGGATGCATATTGTGAGCTCCACAGGCTGGGGTACGCCCACTCAGTTGAGGTGTGGGATGCTGACTACTCTTCAGATAAACCGGCAGGAGGACTCTACGGGCTGCATTTAGGAACAGCCTTTTTCGGTGAATCGATGTTTTCTCATGTTCCAAATGCATCAAAGACCGCACTTATCACCCTGTATCGTCACCTAATGGGTTTAGGAATGACTATGATAGATTGTCAGGTGATGAACGATCATTTAGCCTTACTGGGAGCCATAACGATTCCCCGGTCTGAGTATATGGTTCTGTTACGATCTGCATTAAAAAATTGACTCTCCTGAAAAAAGCAATCTTTACACAAATATTGCGTCAGAAAAATACTCGAAATACTTACCTACGTGAAGTTTGTTTAGATATGCAGATTCTTCTAGTATCAACTTATTATAAACAAACTTCCAAGAATAAAAACTAATTTTACTTTATTCAGAGGAGCCAAAATTAGGAATAGAAAATAGAACCGCCGATAAATTCCCTCAACAGAGAGTCAACGGGGACAAGATTTGCCGGTACCGGGTAAAAATTATCAAGAAATGTCAGAAGTCTCACTGCGTTCCAATAAACCGGATCAGAGGGTTTAACCATTTTCAACAAGGGCTCGGCATACGGTTTTAATACAGCCAGCTCATAATCCAGAGCAGAGTTAAATGCAGCATCAGCATTGTTTTGATAAGGAAATATGTTCGATTTCTCTCCTCTGTGTACTGACGGCCACATGTTGAGCGTTTCCAGCGCGGACATTCCCCGAAAATTGTGGTCGCGAACTATTCTCCTGATTATTCGATTGTCAGTGGTTGAAATCCTATTATGATTGTCGAGGTTTAACTGGGTTAGGGCTGATATATAAATCTTGAATTTTGATTCATCAGGAAGTCCCGGGGTGAGTCCTGGATTCAACCCGTGTATGCCCTCCAAAATAATTATTCCGTTATCCGGCAGGAGCAGCTCTTTTCCCTCAGGTTTCCTTTTTGCGGTATTAAAATCAAACTGCGGTATAATAACGTTACCCTTTGATGAAAGCTCTAATAGGTCACTGTTAAGCCTTCTGATGTTCAATGCTTCCAATGCTTCCAGATCTGGTTTTCCATCTGTATCAAGCGGGACATCCTTACGATCCCGGTAGTAGTCATCCAAAGAAATAGCGAGAGGTTTGAAACCAAGTACTTTCAATTGTATGCTAAGCCTTTTGGCAAATGTGGTTTTACCGGATGATGATGGACCGGCAATAAGTATAAACTTGAGAGGGTTTGCGGCTCGTTTTTTTGCAATTGAATCAGCTATATTGGAAATTTTCTTATTCTGCAGGGATTCTGCCACTTGTATGAACGGAGCTATCTGCCGTTTTTCGCAGAGCTGGTTAACCTTGCCGAGGTTGTCTGCAGAAAGAATAGCTCCCCATTTTTTGTATTCCTGATAAATGGAGAAGAGAACGGGGTTATCTGAAAAATTTCCCATTTGCAAAGGGTTCGTACTTCTTGGGTATCGCAGGAGGATGCCGTCTGATCCATATTTTCGCAGCTGAAACTTTGTGATCAGTGCAGTCGAGGGCAGCAGCGGCTCATACGAGATATCCCGGTAGTTTCCACACTCATATAGCTGCACAGCGGCCTTATTCTGATAATTAAGCAGAAGTATACTGTTATGTCTTCCGGCATTAGTAAGCCAGTCTATTGCCTCACTATAAGCGACAATTATTTTCGAGATCGGTAATTCCCGGGCAGCAAGCTCCTGCATTGCATTTTTAAGCGCTGTTACCAGCTCCTCTGATACCGACTCCCCATCTGCAAAGGTGAAATAGTAACCGTCACCTAAAGAGTGCCCGATTACCATTTCTCTCTCCGGGCATACGATTCTGCCAGCCATGGTAAACAGGAAGCTGAGTGAATGGCGGTACATTCTTTTTCCGTATTCCGAGAATAATCTGACCGGAGATATTGCGCAATTATACTCAAGCGGGTCTGACAGGCTTTTCAGTTCATTATTAACCAGTACGGCAACAATCGGGTCGTTTTCATAGGTTCGGGCCGACCTGTCATCATAATCCATGCACTTTGAAGTTTTGAGGGCGGTCGAAATTTTAGTGCCGAACGGGTAGCTTTGGGATTGGTGTAATGAGAATTCGTTGTACTGGACTATCACTTGATTCATCATAATTTTATTTATTCTCTATGGTATTATTATTAAAAATTTCATTAAATACTTCTTCATTCAGGAGAAATATGTCTACCAATTTGGGATCAAAAGCTTTTCCGGCATTCTCCCTCATATATTTGACAACTTCCTTGTGAGACCAGCTTTTTTTATAGGTACGCTCCGACCTGAGTGCGTCATAGACATCAACAATTGAGACTATTCGTGCTTCGAGGGGTATTTCCTCCCCTTTCAGTTTATCCGGATATCCTGATCCATCCCACTGTTCATGGTGTGATTTGGCAATGTGGGCGGCAATTTTGAGCGTCGGTACGCTGTTAAGGATAGAAAATCCTATTTCTGTATGGGTGTTCATGACATCCCGTTCATATTTGTCGAAGGCTTCCTCGCTGAGGAGTACGGAATCCACAATTCCTACTTTTCCGATATCATGGAATTTGCTGTATAGGGCAAGGTTATCACACTGTTCTGCCGGCATTCCTAGTTTTTCAGCCATCAGTTTGGTGTAGTAGCTTATTCGGTTCATGTGCGAACCGGTGTTGTTGTGACGAACTTCTGCAAGGTCGGATAATGCAGAGTAACACTGAAGCCGGATTTCACGTTCCTGGGTTTTGAGTTTGTCTTCTGCGATAATAAGCCGTTTTGCCACTTCGATATGGCTTTTCAGAACTCCAGGTGAGACTGGTTTAGATTGAAAACAGTGAGCACCCCGCTCAATTGCTTCAACGAGGTCTTTTTCATTGTTTTTTGAGGTGAATAATATTACATAAATCAGGGGTGATCGTTCTTTGATAATTTGGCTTATATCGACTCCGGTATAGCCATCCATCACCCAGTCCAGTATAGCAATTCGTGGTGGGTCATCAGAGAGGAGATACTTTAGGGCTTCGTTTCCATCCTGGCAGCTTATTACCTGATAGCCCCAGGATTCCAGCTGAATTTTGAGGATAAACCTGATTGAGTGGTCATCATCAGCAATAAGCACTTTCATGTGAGTTCTCCATATGCAGCCAATTTTAGTTGTACCAAAAAATCGTCTATTGCTGGTCTTAATCCGGCAAACTCTTTAGCGCATTTTTTTAGGTCATTAGTAGTTGCTGAAGTATCAATTCCAGCTGCTATTGAGCTGGCTTTATCTCCCCCAACATTTGCCAGGCTGCCTTTAAGTGTATGGGCGTGCCTGTGAATCATTTCGATGTTTCCAGTATCAATGGCATGGCCTAACTTTGTGCACAATTGAGGAAAATCTGTTTGTACTATTCCTAATATTTGCTGAAGAAGTGATAGATCTCCATCAAAAAGAAGCTGCAGACGTTCTATGTTAATAATTAATTGTTCTGACATAGTGCTTCCTTACTTTATGAAATATGCGACTATGAATAGTCTTTGTTAATCCATGATACAATAATAAGTTAACATTGTGTTACTCTATTTTACCGTTGTTTTTCCATTTTGGATAGTATTTTGTTAGTGTTAAGAAGCGTGCAGGTGCGAAAAGGGACAAAAAAATAGAAAAAACAAAAAATTTTTAATTAATTGAATTTTTTCCTCTCTTTTTTCAGTTATTACGGGTAGACCCAAAACTTTTTCTGGAGGTTTATCCAATGTTAATGGCAATGCAAAAACAAGTAAAATTTGAAAGTATCGATGTTTTCATTCCCCCTTTCTGTCCATATAAGGATTGCAAAAATCACAATCCCGATATTCACTTGTCTCAGAATTTTACCATTTGGTATAATAAAGTTGGTACGTATAAGCTTAAAAGTGGTATTCGCCGCCAACGATACGGATGTAAAAGTTGTGATCGATCCTTTAGTCAAAATCAATTTTCTCTACACTTTTACCAGCGTATAAAATTCAATTTTACTCGCTTACAGGAGCTCCTGGTTCGTAGCACCTCGATTCGTGGGATGGCTGCTATTTTACACTGCAGCCCGGCAACGATACTTCATAAAATTGCAATTCTTTCCCGACAGTCGATTGCTATTCAAACACTACTTTTACATACAGCGAAACTCAGTGAACCGCTTGTTGCTGATGGATTTGAGTCGTATGCTTTCAGTAAATACTCACCACATGATATTCACATATTAGTAGGAAAGATCAGTCAATTATGTTTTTTCTATAATGTAGCCCCATTTAAAAGAAAGGGAAGAAAAACAGCCAAACAACAACAGCGTTGCGAAGAGCTCTATAAAACAGCTAAATTCCCCAGGGGGTCTATAACCAATAAATTTCTAGAGCTGGCCGATCAGATGAATGGATTGCATTCCCGAAGTGGGGCAGTAAATCCTTTATTGTTATATACGGATTATAAAACTCAGTATGTTACCGCTTTGCATCGTCATACCACCCTCAGAAAACTTACTAATATAGGGGATTTTTCTCATATTCAGATAAGTTCCCATAAATTACGTGATTTAAGAAATGAATTGTTTGCTGTAAACTATTTTGAAAGGGAGCTGCGAAAGGATCTCTCTGAATTTCATCGTAAAAGTGTCTGTTTTGCACGGGATCTCTGCTGTCAGATGTACAGAATCAGTATTTATATGTGTTGGCACAACATTTTCAAATCCTATAGAATAAACAGTAGAGCTGCTGATTTTCTGTCACATGCTGAGATGGCAGGAATTGAGTCGGAGTTGTTAGACCAATGCAAAAAATGGATGTCTGAGGATCGTCGATTTTTTCTATCCCACATTCCTCAAATACCAGAAACATGGCGAAGTATTTGGTGTGGTGAAATAGTTACTCCTTTAAAAAATCTTAGTCTGGGTAGAGTATGTGGGAGCTATATTGCTAATTATGTAGTAGCTTAAGGGTTAAAACTTGCTTAAATTTAGGCAAGTTCTTGCATTAAGACTCTAATTTTTAGATTTATACCTGCACGCTTCTAAACACTATCCTCAGTTCTCCATTGATTTATCAAACTCAAGAGTTGAAGGAGAAAAATTGATTGATTGAACAAATTCTAATGCATCCTTGGCCCCATAATCTCTATCCATCCCATTATCTTCCCACTCTACTGAAAGAGGACCGTCATAACCAATGGAGTTGAGTTCACGAATAATAGCCTCAAAATTCACATCTCCGTGTCCGGGTGAACGGAAATTCCAGCCGCGGTTCAGGTTGCCAAATTCAAGATGGGATCCAAGAATTCCGGATCGTCCATCCAAAGTTACAGCAGCATCTTTAATATGAACGTGGTAAATCCTATCAGGAAAATCACGGATCAGGAGCTCGGGCTGTAAACCCTGCCAAATGAGATGTGAAGGATCAAAATTGATTCCCAGAGAGGCTCTGTTTTCAAAAACTTCAAACAAACGCTTTGTAGTGTAGTAGTCGTAGGCAATTTCTGAAGGGTGAACTTCAAGGGCAAATTTAACTCCCGCAATATCAAAAACTTCAAGGATCGGATCCCAGAGTTTTTTAATCAAAGCATATCCATCATCGATCATTTTTTTTGTTGTAGGAGGGAAAGAGTAGAAGTATTTCCAGATTGGTGATCCAAAAAATCCGGTCACAATCTTACAGCCCATAGCCTCGGCAGCCCTTGCGGTATATTTCATCTCTTCAATAGCCCAGGCGCGTATAGCTTCTGGATTACCGGCGAGTTCTGCTGGTGCAAAAGTGTTAATTCGAGGTTCCCAAAAGTCACCTACGCACTGGCCGGCAAGATGTGCGCCCAGGGCATAACATTCGAGTCCATATTTATTCAGGATTGCTTTTCTTCCTGCAGCATAAGAAGGATCCTCGACTGCTTTGCGGACGTCCATATGATCACCCCAGCAGGCTATCTCAACCCCTTCATACCCAAGAGAACTAAGTTTTCTACAAGCTTCCTCAAAAGTTAAATCTGCCCATTGTCCTGTGAACATAGTAATAGGTCTGCCCATCTTTATCCTCCATATAAAAAATACATTTTTTAAGAATTTTTCGATTTTTTTATTGGTCTCTAAATTACAATTATTTACATAAAAAGAATCGAAAACTTAAAATTTATGTAAACACGGATCCAACCAGCTTTTCAAAAACCGGCTCTGGTATATGCATAATAGCATGTGATTCTCTCTATTGCAATTTTACCCTGAGTGAGATTTTTTCATCAGTTTGGAATTCAGACAGGCAACTGGCTTATTTCAGTGACAGCTGATTTCAGGATAGCCAGCATCTCACTAATTTCATTCGCAGTTACCGTTAAGGGGGGTACAAACCTGATAATATGCGTTCCTGCAGACACCAGCAGTAGCCCTTTTTTGAGGCAAAGTGCTATTATAGGTGCAGCTAATGATGAGAGTTCGATGCCCTGCATCAGCCCAATACCACGGATGTCAGTAATCAGATCAGGGAATTCCTGCTGCAGTTCTGTAAGTCCTGCGGTGAGTTGGGTACCTCGTGCTGCAGCATTTGCAGGCAAAGTCCCATTTTTTAGGCTGGAAAGAACTACTGATGCTGCGGCTGTAGATATAAGATTTCCGCCGAAAGTGGAGGCATGATCCCCGGGAGTAAAGGCTGAGGCAGCTTTCTCGGATGCTACCAGAGCACCGATTGGGAGACCCGCGCCCAGTCCTTTTGCCAGGCTGACTGCATCCGGTGTTACTCCTGAAATCTGGTAGGCAAAGGGTTTACCGCATCTTCCCATCCCGCACTGAACTTCATCAAAGATAAGGAGGGCATCATATTTGTCACAAAGCAGTCTTACATCTTTGAGGAACTGCGGATCTGCCGGGTGGATACCGCCTTCTCCCTGGACAGGTTCCAGAATTACCGCACAAGTTTTATCGTCAATCAGTGCCTCGACACTGGCGGAGTTGTTGAATTCAGCAAATTCTATATCCGGCATCAGTGGGAAAAATCCTTTGTGATATTTTGGCTGCCCGGTTGCGGTTATTGCTCCGTAGGTTCGGCCATGAAAGGATTGTTTCATTGAGATGATTTTACTTGCCCCCGAACCTTTGTGCAGGAAGCCGTATTTTCGTGCAAGTTTCATAGCTGCTTCATTTGCCTCAGCCCCGCTGTTGCAGAAAAATACCCGATCGAGACCACTGAGTTCTGCAAGAAGGGCGGCTGCAGTAATAGCATGTTCATTCCAGTAGAGGTTTGAGCAGTGGGTGAGACCCGAATCAATGACTGCTTTAAGGGCAGTTTTTAGGGTCTCGTTTCCATATCCCAACGCATTAACTGCAATGCCGGCCACGAAATCGAGGTAGGTATTGCCATTGCTGTCCTGTACACGGCTGCCGCTGCCCCCGGTAAGTACTATAGGCAGCTGGGCGTAGGTATTCATCATGTGGGTTTTTCCGGTATTCAGTAATTCATCATATGTTTTCATGCTTGTCTCTCTTTAAATGTTTTTTTGATAATGTCAGTGTGTTATCATTGTGCCGATGCCGTTATTGGTGAATATTTCCAGCAGCATACTGTGTTCGGTTCGTCCGTCAAGAATATGAACACTATCAACACCCTTCTGAATTCCATCTATACAGCAGGTCGTTTTTGGGATCATGCCACCGGAAATGGTACCGTCAGAAATATAGTTTTCAGCTTCTGCAGCAGTTAGTCTTCGGATAATTGAATCAGGATCATCCACGTCTCTCAGAATACCTTCAACATCGGTGAGAAAAACCAGCTTCTGGGCATTCAGTGCACCGGCAATTGCTGAAGCAGCGAAATCAGCATTTATATTATAGGTATTTCCCTGTGCATCTGTCCCTATTGGTGCGATTACTGGGATAAAATCATTCTCTATGAGTGAGAGAACGAGAGCGGGATCAGTTTTTGTGATGGTGCCGACAAAGCCGATATCTTTTCCCTTTACCTTCGTCTTTACAGCAGTCAGGGTGTTGGCATCTTTACCGTTAATTCCTACAGCTTTCATGCCATGGTTTTGGATAGCCTGAACGATCTGTTTGTTAATATTTCCAGAGAGAACCATTTCAACTATCTCTGCAGTTTCAGCATCAGTTACCCGCAATCCATCAACAAACTGGGTTTTTTTTCCCAGCCTCGTCATCATTTTGGATATCGCTTTCCCTCCACCATGCACGATAACGGGTTTCATGCCGACAAGTTTCATCAAGACGATGTCCTGAATCACCAGATCTTTCATATGTTCATCGTCCATGGCGCTGCCGCCGTATTTTATCACGACAACTTTTCCTGAGAATCGTTTAATATAGGGCAGGGCCTCTATCAGTACTTTAGCTTTTTCAATGTATTTATCCATGCGTATATCCTCTCCGGCGGGTTAGGTCCGGTACTCTCCGTTAATTTTTACATATTCATAGCTCAGGTCGCAGCCCCAGGCTGTTGCATCGGCGTTTCCATCCTGAAGTGTTGCTTTAATCACAATATCATGTTCTTTCAATATGGCAAGGGCAATGTTTTCATCGAAGGGTACCGGTGCTCCTTGTTTAAGCAGGAGGATGTCTCCTTGAGTGCTTGATATTGTCAGGTCAACAGTGTCGGGGTTGAACTGTGCGCCGGAATAACCCATAGCACAGAGTATTCTTCCCCAGTTGGCATCTTCACCAAAGACGGCTGTTTTAACCAGGTTTGAAGTTATAATTGATTTTGCCAGAAGTTTTGCATCAGTCTCATTTGCTGCGCCTGTTATTTGGACCTCAATAAATTTACTGGCACCTTCTCCGTCGCGGACAATCTGTTTTGCAAGATAGGCATGTACATAGTCAAATGCCTCGGCGAACTTTGCGTACTCCTCCGTCCCTCTGCATATAAGAGGGGTGTTGGATGCCCCGTTTGCCAGTGTCAGCACTGTATCGTTTGTACTGGTGTCTCCATCTACAGAAATCATGTTGTAGGTTGAGCTGATTGATATTCCGAGCAGTCCCTGCAGGGTTGCTGCTTCGATATTTGCATCGGTTATGATGAATGAGAGCAGGGTGGCCATGTTTGGATGTATCATTCCGGATCCTTTTGCTATCCCGGCCAGTACGACAGGTTTTCCCTCAATGGTTATCTCAACTGCTATCTCTTTTTTAAAGGTGTCTGTGGTCAGTATGGCCTCGGCAGCATTTGCCGCTGAATCTCGGGTTGTTGAGAGTTCTTCGGCGGCCGCTGTTATGCCGTTTTTAATTGTTTCCATGGGTAGGGGAACACCGATAACACCAGTGGAGCAGACAAGGACTTCTGTTCCTTTTTCTGCACCCAGGGCCTTGGCGGCGGTAGTGCCCATTGTTTCAGCATTCTGCAGTCCTGGTTTTCCAGTACAGGCATTGGCATTGCCGCTGTTCACCACGATGGCACGTACAGATTTCCCGGCTGCAATTATTGCTTTGTCATAGGTTACCGGTGCGGCCTGAACCTTATTTATGGTAAAGACTCCTGCTGCTGCTGCCGGCGTATTGCTGACAATCAGTGCAAGATCTTTTTTAGCTTTTTTTATGCCGGCATGTATCCCTGCAGTTTTGTATCCCTGTACGGCACTAAGGCCGCTGTCTAATAATTTCATGTAATAGTTCCTCTCTGTTTCAACACTCAAAGCTGAAATTTCCTAATCAGGCTATTCTGTTTATATCATGCAGGAAAAATGGGAAGTGAATCAATTCCTGTCTGTTCCTTTAGACAGAACATGATATTCATGTTCTGGACAGCCTGTCCTGATGCACCTTTTACCAGATTATCGATTGCTCCGCCCATGATAAGACGGTTTGTTCTGGTATCAAGCGTATATCCAATATCACAAAAATTGGATCCTTTTACCCAGCGGGTTTCTGGAAACACTCCTGTCGGAAGGAGTCTGATAAAGTACTCATTATTGTACGCTGCATGATATGCATCTGTTATATCCTGTCCGGTAACTCCGGGTTTGGGTGTTGCATACGCTGTTATGAGAATGCCCCTGTTCATGGGGATGAGGTGCGGGGTGAAGCTGATGGTGATATCAGAACCGGATAGGGTGGAGAGCTGTTCCTCTATTTCCGGTGTATGCCGGTGTGAAGCAACGCCATACGCTTTCACTGATTCATTGCTCTCTGCGTATAATGAGCCTGTTTTAGCGGCTCTGCCAGCTCCGGATATTCCTGATTTTGCGTCTATTATGATAGTTTCAGGATCAATGAGTCCTGCTTTTAGCAATGGTGCCAGAGTGAGGATTGAGCAGGTTGTATAGCATCCGGGATTTGCCACGATTTTCGTGTGTTTTATTTCTTCCCGAAACCATTCGCACAAGCCGTATACCGCTTCCGGCAGCAATTCCGGTGATCCGTGTTCTGTTTTATACCACGTTTCGTAGATATCCTGGGATTTCAGCCGGTAATCGGCACCTAAGTCAATTATATGTGTTTTTGTGAGTAGTTCGGGGGTTACCTGATGGGATGCCAGTCCATGGGGAAGGGCGAGAAATAGTACATCACACACTTCAGCTGCTTCCTGTATAGTGGCATTACTAAAAACAGCACTCCCGCCTTTGGTATGCCCATTGCTGTAGAGGTTCCCATAGACACTCCCGAGAGGCTGCCCTGCATAGGTTCGGGATGTAATTACCTTGATGGTTACTTCCGGGTGTGAAGATAGTATTCTATAGAGTTCCTGACCGGTGTATCCGGATGCCCCGATAATGCCTGCTTGTATCATGACAGTTTCCTTTTCTGTATAAATATACGTAAAAATTGTCGAATATTCAATAATTATACATATAATTCCTTGTTTGTATAGATAGAGAAGCCAATTTTTTTAATAATAGAAATTTTTAAAGATTACTGGGTCTTTGATTACATGGATTTGAAGTTTTCTATAAGTAAATGTATATGTTATAAAAGAATAATAAGTTCTTAAACTTCTGAAAGGAATAAAGGAAAAGCCTTTATTCCGGTTCTCTTTCAAAAATGAAAGAATAAAAATCTTATTTTATTTCCATTTTTTAAAAATGTCTGTTTTATGCAAAAACTATTATTAGTAAAGACAAGAAAAAGAAGTTTTTCAGAGAAAACATCTTCACGATTGATTCCAGGAGATTCGAGGTGTTGTTGATTGAAGAATTATTGCAGATTTCCTTTACCCCTTTGAAATTCAAGTGGTATACTGAGTCAATTACAGGAAATCTAATGTACAAGAGGCAAGGGTTCAAGAGATGAAAAGAAGCGAAATCAATAGAATCATCAGGAGCGCAGAGCGCTTTATGGCACGAAGACAGTTTTTACTTCCCCCCTGGGCCTCATGGACGAAAAAAGAGTGGGCTAAGAACAAGGACTCTATCCATGAGATTGTTACAGCCGGACTTGGTTGGGATATCACAGATTTCGGCAGTGGTGATTTTCAGAAGCAGGGGCTGGTTCTGATCACTATCCGTAATGGCGGCGACAATTTGTATGGGAAGCCGTATGCTGAGAAAATAATGGTGGTTCAGGAAAATCAGGAAACACCCCTCCATTTTCACTGGAATAAGATGGAAGATATTATTAACAGGGGAGGCGGGAATCTCTGTTTTCAGCTCTACGGCAGTACATTGGATGAGCAGCTTTCTAAAGAACAAGTGAAGGTTCAGGTGGATGGTATTGAGAAGATCATCCCCTCCGGCGGTATGATTGTGCTTACTCCCGGTGAGAGTCTGACCCTGATGCCGGGTGTGTATCACCGGTTTTATGCAGAAGAAGGGAAGGGACCGGTGCTTACCGGAGAAGTTAGTATGGTGAATGATGATGCTGCAGATAACAGGTTCTATGAGGCTCCCGGGCGTTTTCCGGAGATAGAAGAAGATGAACTTCCCTACAGGTATTTGATGGTTGATTATAGGTAGTGTTCAGAAGCGTGCAGGTAAATGATAATAGGTGATTTATAAAGGTGTTAAACCTTTATGCAGGTATGTTCAGTTTCTGCTAATTGCTCATAAGTCTTCTTTGCAGGAGGACCTGCACGCTTCTGAACACTACCATATTTATAGGACAGCAATGTGAAAAACATAGTTAAAATCATAGCACTCTTATCAGGAATATTATTTGCTGCAGCTCTGGCATTCTCCGCCCTAACCATCTTCAATCTATCAAAAGCATCCAGGGAACAAACAGCACCAGGAGAGACCGCCGAGTACCATTTTGGTGTATTTCTCCCGGAAAACACCTACATCTTTTTTCAGGACGTGGTAACAGGCGCCCGGGCAGCCGCAGAAGAATTTGACTGTGCCCTCTCTTTTCATCCAATTGGAAATGATACAACAGATTTCTTTATGGCCAAATATTTCGGAATGGATGGAATTATCGTCTATCCGAGTATTGATGAACAGTCTGCACAACTCGAGCTGAGTGAAATAAATAAAGCCGGAATACCCATAGTGCTGATAGAACATGGATTATCAGACAGATCTCCCTGGCCGTTTGTAGGAACAAATAACTTTGACCTGGGTAAAAAAATCGGAGAACTCGCAGGACGGAATAATGATCAGCCTTTACAAATGGCAGTAGTCTACAGTGAAAAATCACCCGGAATATTATCAGAAAAAGAACTCGTGGAGATGGGAATACGATCTGCTCTGGGAGAAAGGGGCATAGAACTTTTGACAGTGATGGTGACAGATCTGAATCCACTGGATGCAGAAAATCTGACATACCAGATATTACGAAACGAACCGGATATCAATACCATAGTATTTACCGATACAAATGATACTCTGGCGGCAACTCAGGTCCTTATTGATATGAACCTTGTTGGTTCTGTCAGGATAATCGGATTTGGAACAGATGAACCAATACTGGATAATATTGGAAAAGGAATAATCACTGGAACCATTGCCGTATTTCCGGTAGAAATAGGGTATAATGCCGTGAAAGTACTAAAATCTCTCAGCGATGAGGGACAGTCAGAGAGCTATGTTGATACCGGAGTGGAAATCATCACAAAAGAAAACCTTGATACCGTTCAGACGGGTGTGAAAGGAGAAGCTCAATGAAAAAATCCCTGCAGGCTCAGCTTTTCCTGAACGTGGGGGCAAGTCTCCTGGTTATCGTTGTCTCAATGTCATTTATCCTTTTTATTTCCTGGCGTATACAAAAAATAGTTGATACGCAGTTCAGAACTGAACGGTTCTTTCAGGAGTTACAGGAGGAAATCGAAGAGATCAGGACCCCTTTTCTTGATTATCTTTCCAGCCGATCTTCAAAAGCACTGGCTTCACTCCTTATAAAAGAGCAAACCCTGAGAAGCATGATTCCTGATGATCAGCCTATACTGCATGATCAGGTTGATCTTTCTGTGCGGGAAGTCTATCACCTGCTTGGAGCTTATCTTGATATGATAGACACCGCTATTCAGGAAAAGCGCGGAAGTGCCATCAGTGAATATACGCAGTTGTATGAGACCATGGAGAACATGAATCAATATATAAGCTCACAAATAGATAAAATAAGTCTGCTGGGGTTTCGGGAACAACTGGCCGGTTATGAGCGGGTTATTAAGGTCTCCCGGCAGCTGCAGTTCTGGAATTTGCTGGTTATTATTTTCGCATTTATTTGGGCAATATGCTGGATGATGTATTCCCTGAATAAAATTACTGAACCCATGTACCTGCTTTCCACAACAGCTGAAGAGTTGTCGAAGGGGAACTTCTCTGTAGCGGATATCCATATTGAAGCGGTAGCTGAGGTCAGCAGGGTGGTCGAGACCTTTAACCGGATGAAAAATGATATCAGTCAATATATTACTGAAATTCAGAAACAAAAAACCATTGAACAGGAATACCTGAACGAAAAATTGAGAAATTTGAAAATGGAGCAGCTGCTGAAGAGAATGGAGCTCTATACCATGCAGGCGCAGATGAACCCTCATTTTCTGTTTAATACCATCAATACCGGTGTGCAGCTCGCTATTATGGAAGAGGCCGATAAAACCGCTGAATTTATGGAGCACCTGGCCGATTTTTTCCGTCATAATATACGGGAGCGGAAACTTTTTGTTCCTTTACGGCATGAGATGGAGGGGTTGAGATCATATTTCTATATTCTTAATATACGGTTTCCACGATCTCTGAGCCTCAATTTGAAGATGCGGGATGATATGGATCAGGATTATCAGGTGCCTGCCATGATTCTCCAGCCGCTGGTTGAGAATTCGGTTATTCATGCGTTTAAGGGAGTTGAGAGGAAGGGCAGTATTATTGTAAGAGTCTGGCAGGATGATATGTTTATGAGATTTTCGGTTAAGGATAATGGAGTGGGAATGCAGCCGGAAATTATTGAATCACTTATGCGGCACACTTCACGAACATCAGACTATAGTTCTAAGGTAATGGGTTTGGAAAACGTCATACAACGGCTCTATTTTTTCTATCCGGACAACAAGGAAATTATTGAAATTCACTCCGCCCCGGAGGAGGGGACCGAAGTACTGATAAATATCAATATGGAGGAAGAACCATGTATAACGTTATGATTGTTGATGACGAAGAACCCGTTCTGGATAGTTTTTCCTATCTGCTTCAGAAAAACAGTGAACATTTCTCTTTGTGCGGAAAGGCCAGATCTGGATATGAAGCGATTGAAATGGTGCAGAATGTTCATCCGGACATCATATTTATGGATATTGGTATGCCGGGCATCGACGGGTTGGAGACTATAAAGGAGCTGCAGGGGCAGTATCCGGAAATTCTCTACATTATATCAACGGCTTATGAACGTTTTGATGTTGCCAAGCGTGCAGTACCGCTCGGTGTTTTTGAATATCTGGTTAAGCCGATCTCCCGCGGTAGATTTCAGGATACTCTGGAAAAGGCCAGGAAGTTTCTTAATCAGAAAAAAGATAAAATCTCATCGCATGTTAAAGAGCTGAAAAAGAGTATACAGACAAACGCCTGGGAGGAGAAAAACTTTCTGTCACGTTTAACCTGGAAAACTCTGCAGGATGAGGAGTGGGCCAAATATAAAGGACTTTTTGATTTTCCTTCAGACGATGGAGCTGTGATGCTGCTCCAAATGTATCCGGATGGAGGGAATGAGCAGAGTATTCAGGATGCGTATAAAAGCTTTATTTCCCGGCTGCAGTATAAATACCAGTGTCTGTCCTCAGATTATCTGGGGAAACTTCTGGTTTTTGTATCGGAAGATGATAACGGCTATCGGCTGCGGAGTATATGTACGCATGTCTTGGAGTCTGTTGTTCCAAAAGATACTGAATATACATTGGGGATAGGAACTTTCAGGAACTATAATGAGCTGCATATCTCCTGCAATGAAGCGATGCAGCCCTTTACCATGGGAGATGATCTTGCTGCCAGAATGAATCAGGAACAGAATATGATAAATGAGCTGCGTAAGGTGGCTGCCGGGGTGGATTCGCGGGGATCATTAGCGGTTCTGGATCAGTTTGCCAATTTTGAGGAGTTTATTTTTCATACATGCTCCTTTTCGATAGCCTCAGGGAAAATGATCCAGCTTTTTACGCTTTTAATTGATGATTTGCTGCAATTCGTCGGCAAGGGGGTACCTCTGAAAATTCCATTCGATCCGGTGCGCGACATTCTCTCTTTCTCAAATCGGGATCAATTTCATACATGGGCCGGATGGGGGGTAAGGATTCTCGGGGATTTAAATAGTGAAATCAGAAAAGAGAGCCGTCCTCTGCCGTTGAGAAAGGCTCTTGCGTATCTTCATTCCGGATATTCAGAACCCATACAGCTCAGTTCAACAGCAGAAGTGTGTAATGTCTCACCGGCCTATCTCAGCAGGCTGTTTTCTGAACATCTTCAGACTAATTTTGTAGATTATCTTACAGGAGTGCGTCTCGCTCATGCCGAAGAACTGTTGAAGAATCTGGATACTTCGGTTAAGGAGGTAGCGAATGCGGTGGGGTATCAGGATCCAAATTACTTCAGTAAAATTTTTAAAAAATACAAGGGAGTTACCCCTACGCTCTATATGCGGGAAGAGGAGTTAAGATGAACAGACCAGAGAAGGTTCGTAAATCTGATCGTCGAAAACGACAGGTTGTTGGCGTGTTCTGTTTTGTAATGGTACTGCTGCTTTTTGCAGGATGCGGAGGTGCTGAAAACAGGACAGTTTCCGGCGATGTGGAGCGAGGTGCTGATGATCCGATCAAAATAGGTTTTTCCATTGCAACCGATACTTTTATTATTGAACGATGGAACAAGGACATTAAAATATTCTCTGAAACAGCGCGTAAACTCGGAGCTGAGGTTATGATGCAGCTTTCTGCTGGGGGAACTCAGGCGCAGATTGATCAGATTGAGTATCTAATGAAGAACGATATAGATATTCTGGTGGTGCTGGCTCATGATACAGACTTGCTGGCCGGGGTGGTGAAATCGGTGAATGATCAGAAGATTCCGGTTATTGCCTATGATCGTCTAATCCAGGGGGTACCGATTACCGCCTTCATCTCTTTTGATAATCAGGAAGTGGGACGGCTGTTTGGGAAGGCGCTTACTGCTGAGGTGCCGGAGGGCAAATACCTTATTGTGAATGGTTCAGTTAAGGATAATAACAGTTTTGAGGTGAATACTGGTCTTCATGAGATTATTGATCCCTTAATTGATGATGGGAAAATTGAACTGGTTGAAGAGATTTGGCTGCAGGAGTGGAGTTCGGACGAGGCTCGGGAGAAAATTCTTGAGGTACTGGATCGCACGACTGATATTGATGCAATTTCAGCGGGAAACGATCAGCTTGCAAATGCGGCTATCAGGCTTCTTGCAGAGCGCCGGCTTGCCGGGAAGGTTGCAGTGGTTGGACAGGATGCTGATCTTCTCTCCTGTCAGCGGGTAGTTGAGGGGCTGCAGCTGATGACGGTATATAAACCGATCGAGAAGCTTGCAAGCCGGGCGGCAGAACTGGCTGTGAGTATTGTCAATGGTACATTACCAGCCCCGGACAGGTATATTGAAAATAACAGCGGCACACCTGTTCCCTATTATCTGGAAGTTCCGATTGCAGTCTATCCGGAGAATATGGATAAAACCGTAGTAAAAGATGGATTTCATTCTGCTGCAGATGTGTATAGGAATGCACCAGAATAATTTTGATGTCATAATATTGCTAGCCTTAACAAAAAAATATTCTGATAGTGTAATAAAATGGAGAAACTGTCAAAATACTCCTCTTTAATGGATGAAAACTCTGCCTCATACTGATATTAGAAAAAAATCATTAGAGGAGTTGTTATGAAAAAACTAGTTGTGACATGTTTAATTATCATGTTGGCCATGGGTGCATTGGTTGCACAAGGTGCTGCTGAGAAACTTGATATCGGGCTTGCAATGCCTGAAACCCATGTAGAGAGATGGCAGCGTGATGGAGCAGCCTTGCTGGAAGATGCAACGGCTATGGGGTATAACGCAGAAGTTGCCTTTGGGGATGCAGACCAGGGTAAGCAGAATCAGCAGATTGAGGACTTTATCACGAAAGGTGCAAAACTTCTGATAGTTGGCTCAATCAACACCGGTGTTGTTTCCGTTGTAAGCAGTGCCGCTGATGACGGTGTAATCGTAATTGCCTATGACCGTCTCATTCAGGATTCGGATGACTACGACTACTATATCACCTTTGATAATTTCAAAGTTGGTCAGTTCCAGGGTATGGCGATTGAGGAAGCTCTCAATCTTAAGGCTGCAACTGCGGCAAATCCTAAATACATCACCCAGTTTGCCGGGTCACCTACAGACAACAATGCAAATGTCTTCTTTGATGGCGCAATGTCCATACTCAGGCCATATGTTGAGTCCGGTGTGGTTAAACTTGTAGGACCAGCTCCGCTGGACTCTTCCAGCTCTGATTTTACCCGTATTGCTACTGAGAACTGGAGAGCAGATATTGCAAAAACCAGAATGGAAAATCTTCTGGGTAATGATGCAAAGAACGTAGTTCTTGACGCAGTACTTGCTCCGAATGATACTCTTGCACGGGCAATCATTGAAGCTCTATCCACAGATGCTAAATACAATACAATCGATAAACTTCCCGTAGTAACAGGACAGGATGGTGAAGTTGCTTCTATACAGTACATCAGGGACGGAAAACAGTATATGACCGTATTCAAAGACACCCGAGATCTTGCAGCAGCAGCTATCAAACTTGCTGACGCACTCTTGAAAGGGGAGACTCCCCAGATCGCAGGAGCACGTCTGGATACAGAAGCATATGACACAGGAAAGAAGCTTGTTAAATCCTATCTTCTCGAACCGGTTAATGTAACCCTGGATAATTTTCAGGAAATAATGATTGACAGCGGTTACTACTCAGCAGAAGATATTAAGTAGCTGATTCAAAACTTATTAAGAGATGGTATAATTGATAGCGGCATCACTATGATGCCGCTCTATATATACTGACAGGAAGTGTGCAGTGAATGAAGATATTCTGGTAGTTGAAAATATTACAAAAGATTTTCCGGGTGTGAGGGCACTGGATAATGTCAATTTCAAGGTACGGAAAGGCGAGATTCATTGTTTGTGCGGAGAGAACGGTGCCGGGAAATCCACTTTAATGGGTGTAGTCAGCGGTGTATATCCGAAAGGTGATTATGAAGGGAAAGTCTTTATGCATAGTGATGAGATGCACTTCCGCAGTATTCGGGATAGTGAAAAAGTAGGACTTACCATCATGCATCAGGAGTTGGCTCTCAGCCCCTACTTATCAATCTATGAAAATATGTTTCTCGGTCACCGTAAACAAAAATTCGGCATTATAAAATGGGATGACCTGCTTGAAGAATCCAGGCCTTTTCTGAAGAGGGTGGGTTTGAAGGATCCTCCTGAAACCATTGTCAGCAAGATGGGAGTTGGGAAGCAGCAGCTTGTGGAGATTGCACGGGCACTATCAAGAAAAACCGAATTGCTCATTCTTGATGAACCTACTGCATCCCTAAATGATGAAGAGAGTGAGAACCTTCTGAATTTGATTCTGGAACTGAAGAAAGAGGGTATGACCTGCATTATGATTTCACACAAACTTGACGAGGTGCTGAAAATAGCTGATGCTATTACTGTGCTTCGGGATGGTAAGTCGATTTGCAGTTATGATACACAAAAGAAGAAAGTGACCAAGGCGATGATCATCAAAGATATGGTAGGTCGTGATATGAAGCATCTCTATCCCCCAAAGACACCGGATATCGGGGATGTGGTGTTTGAGATTAAGGACTGGACCGTTTTTCACCCGGAGTATCACAGTCTGAAGATTGTGGATAATGCTTCATTCTTTGTACGAAAAGGTGAGATTCTTGCTTTTTGCGGACCAATGGGAGCCGGCAGGACAGAGTTGATGATGAGTATTTTCGGCAAGTCCTACGGTTCGAGCTCTGTGGGAACAATTAGTATAAATGGGAAAGAGACTATAATCAGGACCCCTAAAGAGGCCATAAAGCAGGGGGTTGGGTATGTCTCTGAAGATAGAAAAGATCTGGGACTTATTCTTATTCAGTCAGTGAAAAACAATATCACAAACTCTAGCCTGGAGAAGCTGTCACGGCTTGGTGTTGTTGATGTATATCAGGAACTACATGAGGCCGAGCGTCTGAAAGAGACCCTCAATATAAAGACACCGACTCTTCTGCAGCTGGTGCGGAATCTAAGCGGAGGGAATCAGCAGAAGGTTGTACTAAGCCGCTGTCTTCTGGCTGATCCACAGATTTTTATTGTTGACGAACCCACCCGGGGAATTGATGTCGGGGCTAAATATGAGATTTACACCATCCTGAACGATCTGGCGAGCCAGGGGAAGAGCATTATTATGATCTCCTCGGAAATGCCGGAAGCAATAGGCATGGCAGACCGCATATATGTTATGAATGAGGGTAGGATTAAAGGGGTTCTCAACAGAGACGAAGCTGCTCAGGATAAGATTATGCACATGGCTTTGAGTTAAGATTTTACGTGAATCAGGAGATAATGATGAGAACTGAAGATAAAAAAATAAAACACACATCTTTTTGGGAATATGCAAAAGGGAATATTCGTAACTACTCGATGTTTCTTATGCTGGGGCTGATATTTATTGTTTTTTTAGTACTTACCGGAGGAGTGAATTTTACTTCCAGAAATATCACAAATATTTTTATTCAGAACAGTTATATCCTCATTCTTGCCGTAGGAATGGTTCTGGTTATCATAATTGGAAATATAGATTTGTCGGTTGGTTCTCTGTGTGCTTTTACCGGTGCATTAAGTGCTATGCTCTATAATACTGGAATGGGTATGATCCTGACTCTTATCCTGACTATAGTAATTGGTCTTGGCCTTGGTGTGTTCCAGGGGTTTTGGATTGCTTATGCACATATACCTGCATTTATTGTTACGCTGGCAGGAATGCTGCTGTTTCGCGGGCTCACCTATATTATAACGAATGTTTCTCCCATTTCGCTTATGGATGATAATTTTAAAAAAATCACCTCAGGTTCGATATCAATAAAGGCTCTTGAATTCGGTGGTATCCATTATTTTGCGATTATCGTGGGGGCTCTGATCGCTTTTATGTATATTTTGATTACATTTAGATCCCGCAGGAATAAGATAAAACGTGGGTTTGTTGTGCCGTCGATACAGTTTTTTATGATAAAGATAACATTCATGGTTTTACTAATAGGTGTTCTCTCCTGGAAATTTGCTGATTATCGCGGTATTCCTACCGTGGTGATTGTACTATCAATTGTTATTGCTCTGTTTGTTTTTATTACGAAAAATACAGTTATTGGAAGATATATCTATGCAGTTGGGGGAAACTCCAGGTCAGCTAAACTTTCCGGTATAAATTCTGAGCGGGTTGTATTTATCGTGCATATTATTATGGGTGGTCTTGGCGGACTGGCAGGGTTGGTCTTCACCGGATATATGAATTCGGCACTGCCTCAGGCGGGGAATCTGTTTGAGCTTGATGCTATTGCTGCATGTTTTATTGGCGGGGCTTCAACATCAGGCGGAATAGGTACAATAATCGGGGCAATAACTGGTGCATTGGTAATGGGTGTTATCAATAATGGTATGTCGCTGATGAATATTGGTGCTGAATGGCAGTATGTAGTGAAAGCCCTTGTATTACTGTTTGCAGTTCTGTATGACATATATACCAGACGAAAAGCCGGACTGGGCTGATTAACAGATCTCATTTCTTCTTCCATTTTTTCAAATTATACTCATCTCCTTTTTAATAAAATTATGTTATAATCTTACAATATTATTTTTGTAAGACTTTACTGATGATCAGATTGCAGGAACGCCCGGGATATCTCTGTTATCTTATCAGGAGCTACTCCTGACCTGACAATTCCGGGGGGCGTAATGATACAAAACGAGATTTTTTTAAGCCTTATTAACAATATGGCACTACTACTTCTCTTAGGGTTCATCTATGATCTTTTGTATCCCTGGCTGGAAAAGAGAAAATCCTTTTATCGTTCTGTAATTATTGGAGTAATTCTTGGAAGCATGGGTATGATTGTAATGCTCATGCCCTGGAGATTTACTGAAGAGATTATCTTTGATACCCGTTCCATAGTACTCTGTATATCCGGTCTTTTTTTTGGAGCAATACCAACCGCTGTAGCTGTTAGTATGACAATAATACTGCGCATTATACAGGGTGGGATGGGAATACTTCCCGGTTTACTGGTAATCATAACTTCTGGTGGGATTGGCCTGATGTGGAGAGATTCAGGAAAAAGATTTTCCTGGAACTATAGTTTTCCCGCATTATATATTTTGGGTGTAGTTGTTCATATAGTTATGCTTCTGCTTATGTTATCCCTTCCGATCTCTATAGCTCTACCGCTTTTAAGAGTAATAACCTTACCGGTTATGATCATCTATCCATTGGGAACCGCTCTTCTCGGCAGATTGCTGCATGGACGACAAAAGCAGAACCTGCTTTCTGACCAGCTGCAGGAGAGCCATGAACGTTTGGATATAACCCTGCAGAGTATCGGAGATGGGGTAATTACTACAGATGTAGATGGGCATATTCAGCTTATGAACCGGGTGGCGGAAGATCTGACTGGATGGAAACAGCAGGAAGCTGCCGGAAAGCCTTTGGAAGAGGTCTTTATAATCATTCATGAAGATACCAGGAAAGCCCATGTAAATCCTGTTGAAAAAGTGATGTTGACGGGAGAAGTTATTGAGCTGGAAAATCATACACTGCTTATTTCCCGTGATGGTACCGAGCGGGTGATTGCGGATAGTGGTGCTCCCATTCGAAATATTGACAGCGAAATTATAGGGGTTGTGCTGGTAATCAGGGATCAGACTGAGTCCCGGAAACTGCAGAACAGAATGCAGAGAAATGAGAAACTGGAGTCTCTCGGTGTGCTTGCCGGTGGACTTGCACATGATTTTAATAATCTGCTCAATGGACTGTTTGGTTATATTGAGCTGGCTGAAGATGTTAGTAGCGAAGAAACGGTTAAATTATATCTCTCTAATGCAATGGATGTTTTTGACCGGGCAAAAGGAATAACCCTGCAGCTGCTCACCTTCGCCAGAGGTGGAGATCCCGTTCGGAAGGGAGTGCGAATTGATGAGCTGGTTACGAAAAATGCAGCATTTATTTTGACGGGAACAAATATCGCTGTCTCCTGTCACGTTGCTGATGATCTCTGGTTGTGCAGGGTTGATGAAAATCAAATTGGGCAGGTGATAGATAATCTGGTTATAAATGCTCGGCAGGCGATGCCTGATGGCGGGGTGATTTCTGTCAGAATGGAGAATGTTGAAGCAGTTGGAAAAAATCTACCATCCTTGAAACCTGGAAGATACGTTGCAATTTCATTCGAAGATACCGGGGTTGGTATACCGATTGAGATAGTTGGGAAAGTTTTCGACCCCTTTTTCACTACAAAACCCAGTGGGAGCGGGCTGGGTTTGGCAACCTGCTACTCAATTATTCAGCGGCATGGTGGAATTATTGAGGTCTCTTCAACTCCCGGTAAAGGTAGTTGTTTTACGGTATACCTGCCAAAGGCTGACAGTAATGCCTCTCTGGAACCTAAGTCTTCCGAAATATCTCATATGGGGAATGGATTGGTACTGGTATTGGATGATGAGGATCATATGCGGGATATTGTTCGACAAATAGTTGAAGATATGGGTTATGCTGTTTTGACTGCCGGAGATGGTGAAAGAGCTTTGCGTTTGACAAAGGATGCGCATGAAAAAGGAAAGGAAATCTCTGCCGCGCTGCTTGATCTGACAATTCCAGGAGGTTTGGGTGGTTTTGAGATTCTGGAAGAGATTAAAAATACTTTTCCGGAGTGTATTCTTTTTGCCTCCAGCGGATATTCCAACAATCCTATAATGTCTGAACCTGCTAAATTTGGGTTTCATGACAGTCTGCATAAGCCTTACAGAAAACAGGAGCTTCAGGCACTGTTTTCCAGATATCTTAGCTAATGAGATTTCTTCAATGCGAGGGTAGCTGCTGCAGCTGCATAAGGTCTATTTTTGTAAAGACTCAAGAATCTCTTTTATAAGTATACGGTTTTTCTCGAAATTAAAATCAGTAATCTCCCCGACCTGCGTATTGTAGGCATAATAGGTCAAAATTTTGCTTAAGGATTCCACTGCCTCTGTGGTGTCGGTTATTACCGCATTAAATGGGCCGGATTTGTCGATAAGCAGGGCTCCCCAATTCAAGAGGGTGTGTACATCAGAAGCTAAGTACGGCTCGTTTATTTGAGCCTTCAATTTATCGATGGTTGAGGAGAGCTGCTGTACATCAGCCCCACTAAATTTAATCCCTATCCATGAAACAGTTTTTTCAGCTAAGTTATTACCAGTAATCCCCGGATGCATGGTAATGCGTTTTGTCTGGCGCGATTGAAGGTTCGTATTAAAGAAATCTGCCCATTGATACCAGCCATCAATAAAAACTGCATACTCTTTCTCAAACTGCTCTTGAGTAGCTGGAAGTTGTAAATTCTGCATACCGGCTTTTGGAACTCTTCCGTTTCCGGCTGATGGTAATGTGTAGCCGGCCGGTAACTGCCCATCCTCAGGAGAGAAAGTTACCGTGAAAGTGAGAAAACCTGGTAACCATACAGCCTGTAATGAACCTTGTGAGTGTTGATACACAGAAATTCGTGCGGTTCCAGCCTCATTAAATGTATGAACCGGGATATGAATTTCCGGCTCCGCTCCAATTTTTCCATCAACCTGATAGCTTAGCTCACCTGCCTCAGGGATCGGTAATGTGTATTCTCGGGATAGGTAATCGGTAATATCCTGAATGCCTGTGTTTTGCCCGTCAATCAGATATTCATCATTCTGCGTTCGGCTGATCTCCGACAGAAAAGCTGCCTCAATAGTCCAGGTGATGGTATGAGGGTCGGTGGAAAGATTAACGCTTCCCTGAATGTTGTTGTCTCCCGGGACGGCCGGGGCACCCGGTGAGGCGATAAGAGATGTAAAAGTGGTGAGTATCATCAGGAATAGTGAAAAGAGAAGTTTTTTACTCACTACTTCCCTCCCCGGGAGCTGATTCCAGCCAGACCTCAAGATTATCGAAGGTAACTGAGATATTAGGAGATGTCAGGAATCCCAGACCGCCATCCCGGAATGTGGTGTCATAGGTGGAAAATACTTCTTCACCATTAATTGATCCACTTATTTTATCTTCATGCATTCTTACATTCAGGATGTTTTCACTCTCATCGTCCTGCCTGATGGCAGTGGTCTGTGTCCAGGGAATAACGGCAGTATATTCATTATCTATGGCATACCCAAAGCTGAAATATCCAAGCTCCGCAATCAGGAAGAAGTAGAAGTTGGTATTATCACTAACCCGAAACAGCAGACCGTATCCGGCATCATTATTTCCTTCAATCTGAAAAGTATTAACGGTAATTTCCCCATCCGGTATTTCGTAGAGCATAAAAGAGAGCCGGCCTGTGTCGGCGGGATTCATAAGGTACTTGCCGTCAGTTACGGTAACTTCTTCGTTTGTAAACCAACCACTGTCATTTGTGTCAAAAGTTTCAAATATCAGTAGATTTCCCTCAGCTGCGGCCTCACGATCTTCTGGAAGCTCCAGGGGGTCGACAGAGCCGTCCCCGGTGATTGTGACTATGGCTCCTTTGTATACGGAAAAATCCGCATGAATGGATTCTTTGTAGAATGTGTTAAAGGCAACTTTCCCGCCAGCAAAATCGAGGATTTCTTCAGTTGCAGCCCAGGTCCTCACAACAGGGATGTCTCCGGCTTTCGTGATTACAATTATATACTCTGCATCAGGGTTGGCAAATGCGCTTTGAATCGTTATCCCAATAAATTGACTAAGCAGTGTTTCATAATCAACATTTTCACCACAGTTGTATTCAACAAGGATATTGTTGCGGGTCTCTGTCACTTCAACACTGTTTAACCCGAATCCAGCCAGGATCTCCTCCAGGCTCTCACTGGTTGGGGGCTGCAGGAAAGGAGCTTTGCCATCAGGATTTTTGACAAAATAGGTTGCTGAAGCACTCTTTTCCAATCCGGAAATATGATCTGTTATGGTGAGTTTGATGCTCTGCACGCCGGGTATTTCAGGTATGGGGATAGAAAGGACTCTCCAGTGAGCGAAGCTGTCACCGTCAAGTTCCGGGGTGTAAAACTGTTCTTCCAGCCGGGTATCCAGTCTTCCGTTCGTGTAAAAGCTGATTACCCAACTCACATTCCCGGTATTGTTTGACAACTTTGCATCGCTAATCTCAAACAGAAGCTTAAGCTGCTCATTATAGGTGTATTCGGGGAGAGTCAGTCTGTGCATTGTCGCAACATCGCCTGTATCGTCCTCTATTAACCAGTATTTGGTGATTTCAACTGCAGGTATTGTTTGAAGGATTCCTACGAGCAGGAGTATCATCAGCAGGAGATGTTTTGGAGAAGTTCTACGCATAGTATCAGGTATCCTTAACACAGTGTTAGTATGATAGGAGTGTATCAGCCAGAAGTTGATAATGCAATATTGGCGGGCGGGCCTGGTTTGTGTATTTTTCAGGGAAGATGTTTAAGAGATAGAGACAGCAGTTTTTTTCCGCTGAACAATGAAATTACCTTAATACCGGTTTTTGTAATTACCGCATAGGATGCTTTTGATCCTCTTCTGGGTGATGCGATGGATCCGGGGTTCAGCAATATTATTCCACTCTCTTTATCTATAGACAGGGCAGGATAGTGTGTGTGTCCTATTACCAATATGCTTCCTGGCGGGAGCAGCGGTACTCTGCCCTGTGAGAGCGTATGGCCATGGGTGAGCAGCAGTTTGCGTTCATTCCAGATTATATTTTGAATGAGCGGGAGCGGGGTTCCGGCTAAGTCCTGGTCGATACCCCTGTCGCAGTTTCCCCGTACCGCAGTAATGTGATTTCTTCGTCTTTGCATCAGTGTTGCGGTTTCCGGGGAGTGGCGTACCATTAAATCACCGGCAACAAGAATATGAAAATCCTTTACACGGGCAAATTTTCCGAAGGCCATGCGGAGCGCATCAGCTTTCCCGTGAATATCAGAGATGACAAAGAGTGTTTCATTCCTGCTGAGGTCAACCAGTGTTGATGCATTCATTCTTATAAACTGTAGCTATTCCGAGCTTTTGTCAAGAAGGGTGTGCGGGAGACGGGAGGCTGGACCAGGAGGACGGAGGGACGGAGGTTGGACAAGAGTATCAGGTCTGGAAAAGAGTACTTTTCTTTGTAAATGACGATAATTAATATAATATAGATATATATTAATAAAATTAATAATATAATTAAAATAGTTAATATATTTAATAATATTACTTGACTTGCTGAATTTCTCGTTATATATTGTGTATACAGAACAAAGAATAATGTTCTTAAGATCCTATGCCGGGATCGCGCGCGGTCCTCTTTTTTGGGAGGATTGTATGGCAATAGATAGAGAAACGCTGGAATTGAGAAAAAGAGAGATTGACCTGTATCGACAGTACGAAAATACCTGGGAATATCGAAAATGCCGGGAATCAGGTGGACAGGTCTCTGCATGTTTTAAGCTGTTGGTAAAGAGTATTTTGCGGGGAATCCAATTAAGGTTGGGGAATCGTTACCGGAAATATGCCGATACAAAATCCGGTACAGTTAATTTTGAACAGAGAAACCCTTAGGGGAGTAGGAGTAGTAGATGAAAAAGAAGCAGCTGCATGACTGTCCAATTTGTGGATCGGAACTTCGGGTAAAGGTTCTGGCCTGCCCATCCTGCAGAACAAAAATAGAGGGAGATTTCTCCCCCCCTGAATCGAGATTATTCTCATTATCCAGGGAAGATCTTGAGTTTGTGGAGATGTTTGTCCAGTCCCGTGGTTCGATCAAGGAGATGGAAAAAGCCCTTGGTGTATCCTACCCAACGGTTCGCGGAATGCTGGATAGTGTTATTGGGAAACTGGGATATGCGGTGGATCGCGGGGTTGCCCCGGATAAGAGAAAGGAGATTCTTGATCGCCTTGATAAGGGTGAGTTAACTGCTGGTGAAGCGACTAAGCTTCTTAAGGGTGATGGAGAAGGTTTGGAAGACTGAGTTCCGATTGGGCGGAAAAATAGGAGAAACAAATGAACGAAGAATATATGAGAATACTGAAGATGATTGAAGAGGGTAAGGTAACAGCCGAAGAGGGTGCAGAACTCATGAAAGCTATTGGTGGTGGTGAGGGTGATGAGAAAGTTGAAGAACAGCTTTCTGGCGTAAAACCTTCACTACGTGGAAAAAAACTGCGGATTAAAGTCACAGATACCGATACCGGAAAGGATAAAGCCAATATCAGGATTCCCCTCAGATTGGCGAAAATAGCAGAAAAAATAGTTCCCCGTGAGGCAAAAGTCAAGATGAAGGATCAAGGCATTGATCTCGTTGGCATTCTCTCCAATATTGATGAATTGGCGGATGGACCGCTTGTAGATATTGATGCTGATGATAAAGGTGATCATATCAATGTCTCAATTTTTGTCGAGTAACTGAGTCAATTTCAAAATTCTCTGAAT
>JABMQR010000207.1 GCA_013202335.1 Bacteroidota bacterium | reverse complement strand
TGGGGAAAAATTACTTGCAAAAAACACCTCTCCACTTCATTGGTTTGTTCACAAAATTGTTGATGGATTAAGTGATAATAATATTAATTGTTCACATCATGTTTTCAATTCGTACGATACAATTATTGAATCAATTCAAGATGTGAATATGAAAAAGGGTGAGAATGTTCTTATTTTTGCAGATATTGTATCTAGTGGAACTACAGCAAAAAGACTTGCTAAGACTTTATTGACACAATATGAAATTAATATAATAGGATTAGTAACACTTGCTGATATAAGATCGAAGAAAATAAGGAAAAATGATAATGAATTTGAAGATTTGTTTAAAAAGAATGTAATAACTCTATTTAATGATGCTGTTGAGGATGAAGTAGATAAGCTTGAAATAAAGTATTATCTGCATCCCGTGAATTTAGTTATTCAAAAAATTGAAGATAGAAATAATGATGAGCAATTTAAATATTTTTTAAAAGGAGTTGGAGTTCTTGGTGAAAAGTATTTCAACTATAATAATTCAACTGCTTTAGTCAATTTGTTAACAAAAAACAAATCTATTAATTATGGTCATTTTGAGGATGGTAATCACCATTCCGAAATATTCATAGACTATGAAAAGATATTTAACAATAGAGGATTTCTTATTTCATTAGTCACTTCAATTTTTCAATATATCATTAATAATAAAATTCAATTGATTATCTATCCAAGCCACTCCTCCATCTATTATATCATTGATGAATTAAAACATAAATTTAGATCAACCAATTTGGTTCATTTCAAAATGGCTTGCAGAACTACGAAAGATGAGGTTAGGATTGGATATTCCATGCTTGATTCATATCAAGAAGGTACTAGTGATGTACAGGAACTTCTAACAAAACCAATATTAATACTAGATGTTAGTATTTTTACCGGGACAACCATTAAGGGAATTTTGTCTGAGATTTCTAGGTTGATAAAATTTAATAAGAAATTAAAAGATCAGACTGAGAATAAAATAAGCAATAATAATGGTGAGCAAGCATCAGAAATAGAATGCATAACACATATAATTATTTTCGCAAATCGCATGTCGAAACCTACTTGTGATTTTTGGTCAGGGTTAAAAATTATTACCAACAAAAAAATACAATTTTCCTCTTTTATAAGTATCCCTAATGAAGTTTACTCAAAAACAAATTGCCCATTATGTAATCTTACAAAAAGGATTCAAACAGCGTATCACTCTAATTCATTTTGTCATTATTCTAGAGAGTTTTTGTCATGGTGGGAATCTGAAAATATGCTTATTACAACACATGAAAGAAAGCACTTGAAAATTAATAGGAAAACACTACTTTCATCTGAAGAAATTTTTAGATTATCAAAATACTTATCTATAATTCAACTTAATATATATGATTTGTTAAAATCTAAATTATATGAACAAGTAAAAATGCCAGCTCAAGAAGAATCTGTTTTATTGAAAACTTTAGTAAGAAGTCGAATGGTTTTTCACATGGGAATTGTCATACAAGATGATAGTAGTTCTAATGAAAATATTCTATTAGGAAATGAAATTCAATCATTACTATCAATTATTTTTAATGCAGAAGAGAAAGATAAGAAAGAATGTATCCTTTTGTTTTTAAGAGAGTTAGTGCAAAGGTATTTGTTTAAAAAACCCAGTTTTGATGAAATTGAAGCAATTATTACAATTCTTTTTTCTAAGTTAACATTTTTCGTAGAAACAAGATTGGTATTTGATGGGATTGTTGCTTTGATTGATTCCTGGCTTCAATGGTATGAAATTCCTGAAACTACTACTAAGGCTCGTGAAAGTGTTTTCAATTTAATTTTAAAAGAAATCGAAAAAGTGGATACTAAAGAAACTTCAGAATCCTCAGAAATATTTATTGAATGGTTGAAAAGTTATTGTAATAATAAAAATAAGAAAGTTGGCTCTATAGGACAAGCTGTACTTACTATTGCCGATTACATTAATCATGGTAAACCTAATCATTATTATCTTAGAAGTGAATTAGATGATTTGTTTAAAATCTGTGATGGTACTACGGAAGAAAAATTTGGAACTTCTAGCCAATATTCTTACAGAATTCTTATTAGTAGCAATGATTTTCTTACGTTGCTTAGTGTAACTAAAGTATTGTTACCAATTAATCCTGATTATAAAAAAGAAATAAACATTCTATTAACAAAAACAGAGGATTTGTTGAGGGAAATGCAAAAACTTGAAGTTAAAAAAAACAATAAAGAGATAGAATTAAATGAAGAAGATTATAATGAATCAAAAATTATTTTTAGGCAATTGTATAAAACATGGTTTGCTTCAGATCATGAATTTATTGATCCCACACATATAATAGATCATTATAAAATTAGACTAGCAGATGAAATTAACCAAGCGATAGAAACATTTATTCCAGATAAAAATAAGGAATTTAGGTTAAATATTAATATTGAAGAAAAAGTTAAAAATAGTCCTATTCAAGTACTGGTTGATAGAAGGGCTTTTTCAAATGGATTTAAGCAAATATTAGAAAATATTCACAAGCATTCATTAGATGACGCTTCTAGTTCAAATGTTATTATAAATTTCAAAACGTATAATGATACAAATAATTCACAAATTGTAATGAGGAATCAATTTGATTCATTAAATACAATTGAGATTTCAATAGTCAATGATAATACATATTGTGTGAGCTTGAAGGATCAGAAACTAAGTGGATTAGCAAAAACAAAATTACAATTAAATGAATTTGGAGGTGACCTTGTCTGGAAACCATGTTTCGATGACCAATTCACCTTTGAAGTTGTTATAAAACTAGTAATATGGACGGAACTAATAAAATGAAAAGAGTTATGCTATATGTAGAGGATAAGCAAGAAGAGGTCACAAAACTAGCTAGTGTTGCGAAGAAGGAATGGGAGTGTTTTCCATTTACTCCTTGCACTGAGAATCCTAGTAAAGAAGAAGAAATAAAAAACTTTTTAGAAATGGTTTGTAAAATGGAACCAGCTGTTGTATTAATTGATGCTGCTTTGAATGATTATGAAAATAGATTACTTCATGAATTTGGTATTGAAGACAAAGAAGTTGAAGATGATACATTATCTGGCTTTAAATATTGTAAAGCATTATCAAGTGAGAAACTAGGAATCCCAATAATAGTGTTTACTCAGGCATCAGATGGTGGTGTAGCTAGAGCAGCAATTAGGAATGGGGCAGATAGGGTAATTGTTAAAAGGGGATTCCCAACAAATGTTATAGCTGAAATTAATGAGTTTTTAAAGTTAAGAATTCCTCATGATTCAACATTTTATCTAGAAGTAAGAAACTCAATAATCTCCAATGATTCTTTATGTAACGATGATTACCTTATCAAGGCATTGGATAGCTTTTATACAAACCGTTCGACAATTCGTAGATTCAGTTTATTTACAGCTAGCTTAAGGGAAATGTTTAGTTATCTTTCGGTTGGAAATCCTGAGATAGAACAATTATTTATGCTGAATTTAGTAAAAAGTCATCTAATATTGTCTATTGTTGACCCACAATTAAGAGACCATGTAAGTCATACTGGGAATGTTTTTTGGATCGGGTATGAAATTTTATCCAAATACTTTGATTCAAAAAAGCTTGAAACAAGTTTGTCAAATGAATTATCACTGAACAGCTCACTAATTTCCTCTTGGACATTAGCTGCACTCTTTCATGATTATGCATATTTAGAGGAGCATAATGAAAATATAGGCAAAGTATTGTCTTCTCTAATTCCTAACACAACAATAAATTATCAGGATATAAGGGATGATAGTAGCTTTGATAATAATATGGAATGTTTACGAGCATATGTTAAATCAAAATATCCTGATACACCTTTTTTGTTTAATTTTATTGATATGGTTGCTATTACATATAATCATAAGAAAATAATAAAGAATACTAATGGTGAAAAAACTATATTTAAAGATCATGGTATTTTAAGTGCACACCGACTATTATGTATGATCCCAATTGAAAAACTTGAGAAAAACAAGAGAGAGATTATTTACGAGGCTGCGTTAGCTATTGTTTGCCATAATTACATTGACATTACTGCAAAATGGGAGATAAAGGAAAAGTGTATTGGAGAATTTGAGTTTTCTAAATTTCCAATTATTTCTTTACTTATGTTTTGTGATAATATACAGACTTGGAATCGAGAAGGAGATCTTGATCCTTCACTATATAGATCTGAAGCATCAGATAGTATTTTTGATAGATTGGTTTTTATGGGCTCTGCATTTATATCTGAATCAGAAATAAACGAATTCTCAATATATTTCAATCCAGAAATAAAAAAATTATGTTTGAATCTAAGTATAAAATATTTTGTTAAAGGGATTAAAGATTTTGATAGCCTTATAACTAGTAAAGCTGAAGAAATCCAAAGGTGGATTAACTCAAAAAAATTAAATAAGGTATGTTCTGTTTCTAATATTTCTTCAATTCTTACAGGTAAAATTACGTATTATTTACCGCTAATGAAAGGGAAGAAAAAAATTTCGTTTTAGTAACCTAAATATAGTGCCCCCACACCACCCGATTCACAATCCCCGTATAGCTCTGGATAATCTTGATAACTTTCGTGCTCACATTCTCATCCATATAATCCGGAGTAGAAACTCCCAGATGACCATTTTTATGCATGGTAACTGCAAGATCAACAGCCTGCAACACCTGCTCAGAAGTAATACTGCCTATTACAAAGTTCCCCTTATCCATAGACTCGGGTCGTTCGGTACTGGTACGTACCGACACAGCAGGGAACTTGAAGTAAGAAGCTTCTTCAGGGATAGTCCCGCTGTCTGAGACTACACAGAAAGCGTTCATCTGTAGATGGTTATAATCTGAAAACCCAAAGGGTTTTAGATTTCGTACATGCGGGTGAAATTTGAAGTTGCGCTGCTCTATAAACTTTGCACTGCGGGGATGCGTACTGTAAATAACTGGAATATCATAGGTCTCAGCAAGAGCATTAACTGCCTGCATAAGAGCCAGAAAATTATTTTCACTATCAATATTCTCTTCACGGTGAGCAGATAGGAGAATATACTTGTCACGTTGGAGTTCCAGGGTTTCGAGTATGTTGCTTCCCTTGATTTTTTCAAGATTGGCAGTAAGAATTTCGGCCATGGGAGACCCGGTTACATAGGTACGTTCCTTCGTCACTCCCTCGGCATTCAAGTACCGGCGGGCATGTTCGCTATAACAGAGGTTCACATCAGCTATATGATCCACGATACGGCGGTTTGTCTCTTCCGGAAGGTTTTCATCGAAGCAGCGGTTCCCGGCTTCCATGTGGAATATAGGGATCTTTAATCTTTTTGCTGCTATTGCTGATAAGGTTGAATTGGTATCGCCGAGAAGGAGGAGTGCATCGGGGGAAATTTTTTCAGTCTTTTTTAAAGTCTTTTGGGCAGTAGTGAGTTTTTTATTTTGTTTCTTATTTTTCATTCTCCTGCCTCCTTCTTCTCCCCCTGTGTGAGTAATAGTGTGTACTTCGATGGCTGGCACCGCAATAAACTGTC
>JABMQR010000206.1 GCA_013202335.1 Bacteroidota bacterium | reverse complement strand
TGGGCAACCCTTTTAAGCTTGGGTTTGGGATTGCTGGAAATATAAAAATCACTGTTCATCTTAAAAAGGTAAAACATGTTATTAATGAACTAAAGAAGCTGAATGAGTTATGGTATATTGCCCAGATGACGGGTGCTTCAGATCTCGATGCCGAATTCATGGTGAAATCTTTTGAAGATCTTCGTGTTTTACTTTTCGACAAGGTCAACCAGATAGACGGGATCATCCGCACGGAAACAGCATTCCTTCTGGATTATATCAAGAATGACTATGAATGGGGAACTGGATACAATGAGAAAAAATGAGTCGGGCATAAATCGCCTTTATTGAAAACGAAGATGTCATCAAAAAGATCCCCAAACACCTGGAGTTGTGGGAGGTGAAACGCAAGACGGAGCCTACGGCCAATTCCCCGCCCATTGAGATATTTTCAGCGCATATTGATTCACCAGGACCCAGCGCGGATGACTACCTGACCGACCCTGGTTATCCGGCAGAAGCTTACTTTTAAGAAAATTCCCTCTCGGGCAGACCGGTGATTTTCGCCCAAAATTCCTGTAAATTTGCAAATTTGGATAAAAATCGCCGGTTAACTATTCGATTCATAACAAATATCGAAGTGGGATTGGAGTTTTCAATTATATGGGAGCTGTTTTATTCTCTTTGCTGACATGTCTGGCCTGGGGTGGAGCTGAGTTTCTGGGTGGCCTGAAAAGCAGGACAATCCCTGTCCTCCTGATGCTAATTATCGTGGAGTTGACGGGTATAATAATTATTGTCCCGACACTGCTTCTTTACGGGGACCGCATGCTGGAGCCAGACATTTCTGGTATGCTGTTGCGGCCGGATGTGTTGGCATTATCGGGTGGGGGTGCATTTTTCGTGGGATGGCAGTCGGATCGATAAGCGTTATTTCATTGATCTGTTCAACCAGCGCTGCGGTGCCGATAATCTTTGATCTGATGACGGGAAACCGGCTCAGCATCTTTCAGATTTCGGGCATTGCACTTGCTTTCGCCGGTATTGCCTTCCTCTCCATGAAAAAAATTTCATCAGACAGAAAAAAACGAATAACTGCCGGTGTTGGGTTCGCTATTTTAGGAGCGATTCTGATCGGCTTGTATTTTGTTTTTATAGATTTGGCCAGTAATCAGGATCCTTATTGGGCGGCATTTATTTCTCGCTTTGCAACGATCGGACTGGTTTCGTCACTTCTTGGCCTTCGTCGGCCAACATATAAGTTTAAATCTTCAGATTTACCAGTGCTGTGTATTGTCGGAATACTGGATACAGGTGGTGTTGTGGCATTTAATGTGGCAACAACCAGGGAACTGGTTAGTGTTGTTTCTGTGCTTACATCCCTTTATCCGCTTGTGGTCATCCTGCTGGCACGGATGTTTCTTAAAGAAAAAATGAGTACTTCCCAGAAAATCGGCGCAGTTATCGCCCTGGAAGGGGTTGCGCTTATTTCAGGCGGTTAAAGTTAAATGGATCTGCCTATTAAATTACCTCATTAATCATCTTTTCCAGGGTACGCTTAGCATGTGTCCTTTCATTTTTCGTCTCTTGATCTCCGTAATCCAGGCTTAATGCTGCTGAGAGACCAGCTATCTTTCCCTGGAGATAGGCGCACCTTGATCCTTGTATACCACTCGCTTCCCCAGAAACATAGAACCCCTCTTCAATTTCCATATCCGTTTTAAAATAAGGTTTACGAGCTATCTGGTAAGGTGATTCCAGAACATAGGAACCACTGCAGGTACGCTGAAAAATGAGGTCGTTGGCCGGCGATCTGTTTCCAGATACGCAGATAGTATCGCATGCGATTTTGTGAGATGTCTTGTTGAGCCTACCTGCCTTTGATAACACGGCACCTTTTACATGTCTCCGCCCTAATGCAGATTTAATTCGGGATTCAAAGTAAATTGGAATGCCTGATTTTGAAATGTGTTGAGATTCATCAGATCCCAATGTTTCTTTTTCTCCCCTGCAATCAGCTATAGCCTCAACTGATACACCAGCATCAAGCATTTGTTGAGCGATTATATAACCATAGTTATTCAGTGCTATTACAACAGCTCTTTGTCCGGGTTTAATGCCATCCCGGTGTAAAAGGCGTTGCACCCCTCCACCGAGAAATATTCCCGGCAGGTCATTGTTTTCAAAGACTAAGGGATACTCATAGCTTCCAGTAGACACAACAACACACCGAGGTCTTAGTTCCCACAATTCTCCAGGTCGAGTTATCGCCAAAATCCCTTCTGTATCATCCCAGGCAAATGCGGTGGACTTTTTCATAATACGACAATTGTCAATATTTTTTATCTCTTCGGTCATTTCTGATGCAATGATAAATCCACGCGCTTTCTTTTTGGCTTCAGGCAATTCGATTTCTTCAGTCTGATAACACATTCGACCCCCTAGAACCTCACTCTTTTCAATAAGCCATACCTCTGCGCCAGTACTAGCTGCATGCAATGCCGCCGCAAGGCCTGCAATTCCTGCACCAACAATAACGATTTCTGGTTCGGCTTTCATCAGCTTTGATGTAAGATGCACATTTTGATCACATATTTCTCCAATCCCTGCCCTATTCCGGAGGAATCGTTCCCAAATGTGATATGCCCAACGCGGCCTGATAAAGCGCTTATATTGAAACCCCGGTCTAACAAGAAAGTCCAGGTATCCTGCAAATGATGCTACATCGAGCTCCAGAGACGGCCAGGCATTCTGTGACTCAACTTTCATGCCCTGCTTCACAGGCTCGTGGCATGTGCGTATATTGGGTATTCCATTGACACGCATCAAACAATTGGAACAATGACCGGACATGCAGGATATTCCCCGAGGCCGATGGTACTTAAAACTCCGGCTAAAAATACGAACACCATTAGCATATAAAGCAGCGGCAACTGTTTCACCTTCATAGGCTTTCATCGGCCGATCATTGTAATAAAACTTTATAGCTTGTCCGCGGTCGAATTTGAGCAGCGGGTGGTTTATTATTCTTGCGGCTTTCACTTTAATTCCTCCTCAGCATCCGCCGAAATTACCATCGATGAATCAAGTACCAGATCACCAGTCTTAAATATATTGATAGTGAACGGCCGTGAACTCCACCCCCTATAATAACTACGTCATACGTTTTCTTCATTTTTATCTCCGTTACCATCAGTTGCTAAACTGCCCAGAAAGACTGGATCAACCGGAGGTCGAACTGTTGGCACCTTTAAATCTTCTATTGACTTGCCAGTTTTTTCGGCAAATGCTTTCAACACATTCATCCCGCATGTTTTCCCCTGACACGGTCCCATGAACACCCCGGTATATCGTTTAAGAGTCTCAATATGATCGTATCCTTCATCTATTGACCGAATTAAATCATCTTCAGTCACATCCTGGCAGAAACATACTATTTTTTTCCCTGACATGATCAATACCTCCTTTACTCCTTGGATACTTTTCCATGGGCGGTTTGTGAGATAGTAGTTAAACTCTACGATGAATCAGAGAGGTTTGTTAAGTCTCCCGCTCATTCGCGCCGCAGGCGATACCTCCCTTGCTTCTCCTGGATAACTCAAATTTAATCAATTACATACACAAAAAAAGCAGGAGATCCACAAGCATGAAGAGTCGCTTAAGCCTTGAAAAGATGTTATGATATAATATCTAATTTTCTAAGCTTTTCCTCGGGAAGGTTTCCTGACTTATCCCAACCTCGGAGTTGATAGTACTCGGGTAACATCTCATCAAGTTTCACAACTTGCCCTTTTGCAGGCCCAGCTGGCAATGGTTCTTCCAATATCCTCTTGGGCAAAGTATCTTCGGACGCTGTAATACCGGCCTTGATATTAAATAACCTCTCCAGATTCCATATTCGTTCTCCTGCCTTCATAAAGCCGTCTTTATAATAGCCGGCTCCTGTTGTTGCCTCAAGTGCAGAAACTATGGTGTCAAGTCCAAATTTGTAGCCAGACAAGAACATGCATATCCCCATCGAATCGTAGGCAGAAACTTCATTTTGCAAGTCTATTACATATTGGGCCTTCCCAGCGGTCACAAAAGGGTCTAACTTGAATGGATACCCCCAGAGCTCTGCAAGGGCGGGTTCTGCTCGCATATGGGAAGCCCCACAATTCGCCGTGGCAAATGCCAAACCAAAACCTTGACATGCCCGGGGATCGTATCCAGGAAATTCTTGTTTTTTTACACTCATTGATAGTTCAGGATGCCCGTAATATTCAGATAGACGATAAGATCCTTCGGCAAGTAAATCCCCAAAGCCTTCTCTGGGCCACGGATGGAATTTTAAGTCAGAATGACCTCATGCTGCCCGAAACCACTGTGAAAATGATGGTCAGGAAAATTCCCGACGCCCGGCGTGTGGACATAAGTGGAACCAATCATTTCTCGATTTTACTGCAGCCTAGTGCCCCGTCTCATAAATTATGTATTCCAAATTGGCAAAATGA
>JABMQR010000205.1 GCA_013202335.1 Bacteroidota bacterium | reverse complement strand
TCTTTGGGTAATATCCCGATCTTCCCGGCTGGGATCCAGATTTCCGCTTGGATGGTTGTGACACACAATGACAGCCGTTGCCCGTTCTTTAATGGGATCAGCGAACACCTCTGTTTTAGCGAAGGTAATGATACAATTTAATTATTCTCAGGGTGTAGGCCGATAGGGTAGCACTATGAAATTAAAGGTGGCAGTGTAGCTTTTGGTGAATATTGTTGAAAGTTAAAATTTCTTTTGGTTCTAATTCACGTGAAGGGGTCACTTGCTTCACCGAATATGAATGCTTTTGTGGAAAGGTTGAACGGAACTATCAGAAGAGAGGCTCTCGATCACGTCCCTTAGTTTTATTACACGGCAGCCGGAATATGGCGTATTTTCTTCATTCCAGTGAACAAGTATACTGAAACTGAAACAATGTTCAATTTTACTATAAAACTAATCGTCGCAATATTTTCAACAGTATGTAAGAAGCGGAAGGACTTAATTTTTACCATGTTACTTCTCAAGAAAGAAAATGAAATTCTGAAAAGAACGGTAGATGGTAAAAATATGAAATTGAAAATCACTGAAAAAGATAGGTTATCATTATCTATTATTACGGCATTGTCCAAAAGAGCATTAAATCACCTAACAATTGTAAAACCAAAAACATTGCTGGAGTGGCAGCGAAGATGTATAAAAAATAGATGGACTTACCCGAAAAAGAAACCAGGGAGAAAACCTGTATCAAAATCTATAAAGGAATTAATCCTGGAAATGAAACAGGATAATCAACTCTGGGGTTGTATCAGAATCTCAGATGAATTGAAAAAACTAGGAATAACTGTTCATTACACAACTGTACATAAGATTTTACAGACATTCAGGAAAAATGGGCAGATTCAACCAGTAGGCAGTTGGAAGAAATTTCTTAAGATGCACTGGAATGCATTATTTGCAATGGATTTCATGATTATTGATACATTATTTGGCAAACGGTTACATCTCTTCTTAATTCTGCAGTTGAAAACAAGGGAAATAGTCAGATGGCAGATAACAGAACATCCAACCAGAGAATTTGTTCGTCAGCAAATTATCATGTTTGCTGACGAAATACCAAACAATCCGATATTGATTCATGATAATGATTCTGTGTTTTCCTCAATTGACTACAAGGATTATGGAATCAAGGGAGTTAATACCTGTATTGCTTCTCCCAATATGAATGCTTATGTTGAAAGATTGAATGGAACTATTCGACGCGAAGCTCTAGATCACTTTCTTCTATTTTCACAAAAGCAGGTTCGGCAGATCATCAAGGATTATGTCAATTATTATAACCACAAACGGCCTCATCAGGGAATTAATAAAATTCCGGTGGGGATAATTGGTTCAACAACAGGAATTATCAAAAAAGAAAAAATCTTAAGTGGCTTACATCATCACTGTTATCGATCAAGTGCTTGAAAGTATTGGTGCCATGTTAAAAAACTAAGGGACGACTACTAATTTTTACTCTATAATGGTAGTACGTATTAATCAAGGAAATATTGTAGATTACAGTCGATTAGAATCGTATATTACGATAGGAATGGTTATGAGTTGATAGGATAAAGAGGTGATTATATAGGATTACTCAGAAAAAGATGGTTTTTTTATTCGGTTGGTAATGAAATTTGATCGAAAATGGCCCTTCGGAATTGACTTTTTGGGTATCTGTATTTCATCATGGATCTCTATCAATAAATTGAACAAGCCTTCTTGACCTTTTAGGATGTCGAATTCTCCTTAATGCTCTTGCTTCAAGTTGTCTTATAGCATCAAATGATAAACCCATTTGATCTGATAATTCTTCATGACTTAGTTTTTCGTAACCATTTAATCCATAACTGTAATTAAGAATGTCTTGATCCTCAGGAGAGAGCGTTTTTATAACTTGATTTAATTCATCCTGCATTTGTAAATAGAAATCAATACTTTCAATATGTTTTGTTGGAGAGGGATTTCCGAAAATTCGTTTTTCTATAAATTCTTTTTCAGCATCAAAATCTTGTAACGATTGTATTTCTTCTTTCAAATTTTCCATATCATCAATTTCTATATCTCTTAGATTATTTTCAACTTCATTAAGAAAGTCATCAAAAGAATACATCCAAAAAGACTGATTGGTTTTTCTTTGAAACTCATTGATAAGTTCTGGTCTTGGAGATATGTTGTTTTTCTTTTTACTTCCCTTCCACCAATCACTTTTTAGGTCGTTTGTGATAAAAATTACAGATTTTTGGTTATTATGAGAAAAATCAATTATTTGGCACCAAATAATGAAGTCGCCATAGGATAATGCATCATAATCTTTTTCATCTAGGTAACCTGGAGGTATAGAGTTTGAATATCTTCTCTCACCGATGGTGTATAAATTCTCTATTTCATCATCATTGAATGATTCACCAGTTTTATTAGAAAATAGTGTTACAAGGGCTTCTAAAATCCAGTCTTCTTCTAAAAGCTTTTTGTAATAATCTCTCGTTAAAAATAAATTACTTATTTCATCTTTTCCCTTAATTTCATCAATAACTAAATCTATTTTCTGAAAAGAATCTTTATAGGAATTAACTAATCCTTCAAGATTTGCAAGATAAGGATGGTTTTGTTTATTGGCTTTATATTTCTCATCAGCTATTTTGCTGAATAATCCCTTTAAATGCTTTTGGAGGTGGCTATTCATACCATTGAAATTATTAACAAAGTTCTCATATAAGGAAAATTGCTTTGATAGTACTATTTCTCTATTGCGGAAGAATTCAAACGCTACTTGGTTTGGTATCCAAACAACTCCCAATCTCTCTAGAATCTTTAAGATTTTTTTTACAGTAGGCTCAGAGAATCTGTATAAATCCAGGAGGACAGAGGTATCAAAGATAAAGGTACAATCGCTCCAAATGTGTTCAATTTCTTGATGATCCTTTTGGAAGTAACCAGGAAATATTTCTTTCATTTATACACCTCACATCTACAATAATAATTTTGTCTAAATTAATTCTATACTGATCTGATTGTTTGATCAAATACTAGATATTAGAAAGTTTGTATATAGCAGTGATACAAAAAAAGTGTTTTACCCATGAACATTTGAATAAATGTTCATGCTCTAATACGGATGGCAATGAAACCAGGTTACCACCTTCCCTTGAATTTCAACATTTTCATTGTCGATGGAAACTGTCTTAATATCAGGGTATCTCGGATTTTCAGAAGACACCTTGATGGTTCTGTCAAATGAATCAAACTCAATCAAACTCAATGGGTGCACGACAATAAAATTATTTATTAGTGAAACAATTGTTAGAGGTGTTTCCTTGTGATATACTTACTGTATGTATTACAGCAAGTATAGGAGGAAGTATGAATTTAGCACACCTAACGCTTCAAGAATTACAG
>JABMQR010000204.1 GCA_013202335.1 Bacteroidota bacterium | reverse complement strand
TTCAAGCTCTTCTCGTTCTTGCTTACTTAAAGTAACCCGGTATCGTGGTGGCATATCAACCTCCTTGTATTGTTACTTTTTAGTATAGCATATTTCTTATTTATGCGAAACATTAAGTGTTACATGATACTAGTTTGTCAACCAGTCAATGAATCTGTTCAGGAGTAAAATCTTTTGATGGGCCCTGATAGGGGATGCCTCGTTTTTCTTTATGTTTTTTTCCCATATATACAATTGATTGAGTGGGGCAGAAGTTGTAGCAGCGAACACAAAGAATGCAGGCTCCTCCCGCTTTTATACCATCCCCATCAGTATAGAGATTTTCAGTAGGACAAATACTTATACAGCGATTACAGCTGATGCAGATTCCGGAATCGATAGTGATATCATTCTGTAGTCGTGGGAAGTATTTTCGATAAGGCTTTCTCTGTATAAGACCAAGTAACTTTGATACATATAAATGACCTTGCCGGTAAGATTTTCCATTAATAACTGCCCGGGTGAAATTACCGATTTTTTTCTTCGATTTGATAATTCGTTTAGCGATTTTTATCTGATCATTTGTATAGAGTAATGGTATTACGGTTACACAGACATTATTCGGCATACGAAGATGAATGGACCAGTTAATTTCCCAATGCTTTCTCCGCAGCTCTTGATGGTACACATGGGCTCCGTCTCCGGAAAAAATGAGCTGCGTGCAAAAAGTGAATAGTTTCGTTTGTCCTTCTGAATTGTCAGGAAGTGTGAAATTAATGAACTCTTTCATAGGCTGCGGAAGATCAGAACCGTATATTGGGTAGCCGATGCCGATAATATCGGATTCTGAGGATACTGAAATAACCTCTTCAAGGGTAGATTGTTCAATACTGATTATGGAGCAGTTAACGTTGGCCGATGTAAGCTGCTTCTTCATTTCCTGTGCACACCACCAGGTGTTTCCGGTTCCGGAAAAATAAAATATTGTAACTTGCATCTATTTTCTCCCAGATAAACCAGATAAAGGAGTGTTAAAAGACACTATCTGCGGCGGCCAGCTTATCCAGCTGAGACCGTTTATACATAAATGCATTCAAACCAAGAGCAGCAGCACCTAATACACCGGCCCGATCTCCCAGTTTGGATCGAACTATCAGCAATGATGATCGAGTACGGGGAGCGGCAAAAAGCGAAAAAGTCTCGTTCATAACACGGTAATATAAATCATCAATGACTGACAAACCCCCACCAATCACTATAGTATCAGGACTTACAATATTAGCAGCATAGGCAACTGATTGTCCCATACTAATAGCAGCATCTTTGAAAAGCGCAGCCAGGCCGGTGTGCGTATCTATGCGTTTGTAGAGCTGCCGGACAGTCTTGTCGAAAGTACCGAGTATGGTGTTTCCCTGTTCCTGAAGACTCCAACCGCCTGCTGAAGCCTCAAGGCAACCAGTTTTCCCACAGAAACAAGCAGCTTGTTTTGTGACCGGTGTATGCCCGAATTCGCTGTTTGCAGATAGAATTGTATTCCCTGACATCTGCGCTGTACCGATTTTTTGCCCCCAATTGATATAAAACACCGATTTATCCAGATCAATATCTCCAAACCAGCGTTCAGCCAGAAGCATGGAACGGACATTGGAATCAACAACTACAGAGAGATTAAGCCGTTTTTTTATTAACTTAAACAGATTGATGTTTTCCCAACCCCAGTCTGGTGCATTTAGTATGATACCTTTTTCAGTGTCGATGCTTGCATGAAGAGAGACCGCACACCCTAAAATTCGCTCCGGACTTCGGAAACGCCCGGTAAGTTTTTTTGCTGTGCCGGTTATAAAATCAGCTAAATCTTCAGGGTCAAGAAAGTTTGGAGTAGGAGCTCGTTCAAATCTTACAAGTTCTCCTATCATATTGCTGATACCGAGAACAGTGTTTTTTAAACCGATATCGATACACAGCACATACTTAGCCTGTTTTACTATACGTAACAATGTGGGTTGTCTACCCACAGCGCCTGAAACTTTTCCAGCTTCTTCAAGAAGACCTTCTTTTAGCAATCCTTCTACAATCTCAGAGATTGACACCTTATTTATAACCAGTTCACGGGACAACCCTGCGCGGGATATTGTTTCACTTTGATATATGCCGTTGAGTACACGGAGACGATTTATTGTTCTGGCTGTTCTCGGGTCGGAGAAAATCATAACTTAATCATATCGAAAGTAAGCTTGTTTGAATATCCTAATTATCTTTATGTATAGCTAAATACCGTAAACAAAAAAGTGTCAGTTCCAAAATTGATTGGTCATCGATTTTCTTATAACCATTATTCCGGTTGTTATCACAAGTACTATTCCGGTTGCCGTAAAGAGGAGGTGAAAACTGCTCCAAGTAATCCCGAATAAAGAAAAAGATTCTGGGAGAATCCCAACCATAAAACTGCTGATCAGGCGGGATATCCCCTTCCCTCCATTATAGAGACCGAAACATACTGCAAGTGAAATATTAATATTACTTTCCTTTACCATGCCGAACATTTTTGCACTTGCAACAACTGATGAAAATGCAAAAAGTGCTCCCGCGAGACAAGTCAAAATAGTAGAGAAAACCAGCGAAAATGAGGACTGCTGATAACAAAAGAGGAAGAGGAAATTTATCAGTGCGAAAATTATTTGCACTACGAGAAACAGTTTTCCTGAATGGTTTTTATCAATTAAACGGCTTCCAACAAGATAACCGGTAATTGCCGATATATTAACAAAAACGGATAAAAGTATAGTTAAATGCTGAGGCAGGCCCAGCTCATATTTTACAAAGCCGAATCCCATGGGTACGGTAGAACAGATAAGCAGATTTAATAAGAAGCCATACAGGCTGTATTTTATCAAATTTTTATCATGAACGGCGGCGAGAAATTTTATTTTCAGCGGAGGAATGTGCTTCTCAAGAGGACGCTCCGGTATTTTTGTTGTATAATAAAGGCGTCCTAAAGAGAGTAGTGCCCCAATAAGTATAATCAACTGAAGTTTAATAGTTGTTGCACTTTTCCAGATTATTAAGCTTGAACCTAGAAGGAAGATCCCAACTGCAGTTTGCCAGCTGTACCGCATCTTCCCAAAGTAGTTCCCCCGCTCTTTTCGGGGTACTATGTGACGCTGCAGGGGAAACCAGCCTGCTGCATGTATACCGATTGAGGCAGAATATAAGAGGATCCCAAAATAAAAGAAAAAGGTTTTAAGTTTTCCATTCGGCAGACTTCCGGCAGTAACTGCAAAAAGCAAACCTATAAATCCTCCGGAATATACTGGAATAAGAACTCTCTTTATTCCTTTATGCTCCATAATATATGCTACTGGAACGAGAAAGATTAGGGTCATGCAGGGTATTAAAGCAGTTGTAACTAATGAAAGGAACTTTCCGGCTCCCAGCGCAGATGCATAGACAATAAAGACACTGCTTTCACTTAAAGTTCTTTGAATAACTGCTCCAAAGCATGATGAGTAGATGGCAAATCTCATGTATCTCTTTTTTTCCTGATAGGTTAGATGTTCAGAAAACATGAAAGATTCTCCTCAATCCAGTTTTTTACAGCACAAATCACTATTTTTGTAGAGATTAAATAATAAAATGCTTGTTTGATTTTATAGTTAACGCTCACCGCAGAAAGTAATTTAATTGATAATAAAGAACAGGTTATTTTTTTGCATCTGCTATCGTATTCCGTTCAACAAAACTGGTTCGCAGGTTTACGTTCTGAAATACTTTAAAGTCCGGTTCATTAACTTTTTTCATTAATAAATTTATTGCAATATCAACCTGTTCTTCCATATGACAATTGACCGAAGCAAGCATGTTGTGCCCATTAAGCAGACACATTGTATTATCTATTCCAGCAATTGAAATATCCTCCGGTATAGATAGCCCTTCCTCAAATATTGCTTTTGCAGCACCGATAGCAATATCATCATATGCTGCAAATACTGCGGTGGGGATATTCCCCTTAGCAAGAATATCCTGCATCATTTCAAAACCAGCCTGTTCAAAGCGTTTGCTGCTTACCCGGATAAGTGATGGGTCAACAGCTAATCCCTGACGGATCATGGATTCCTTGAAAAACTGCAGACGATGTGGTGTAAAGCCTTCACTGAGGAATGCAATTTTTGAATGGTTGTGTTTTTTAAAACAGGCAATTCCTTCATCAATACCCACACCGTCATCTACACAGATGTAATCAAAGGGATGTGTTTCAAAGCTTGGATAAGATAGTCCCACCATCGGAAGTTTGGATCGTGGTATGTCACCAAATACATTAAAAGGTGATACACAAATAATACCGTCTACTTTTTCGATTGACTCAAAAAAACGACATAGCTCTATTATTCGCTTTGTTGTAAACTCGGCACAGCTCATTAACAACAGACCATTCATTTTTTCTATATGAATATCAAATATCTCCATCAGGCGGGAATAATAGTTACTGGTAATATCAGAATAGATAACTGCTATGATCGGTCCATCTTTCGTATTGGGGTTTTGCTTTTTTTTAGCTTTAATATATCCATTGCGGGTTGCAATCTCTACGATACGTAGTTTTGTAGCTTCTGCAATATCGTTTGAATTATTAAGAGCTTTTGAAATAGTGGATACTGAGACTCCTGCAATTTTTGAAAGCTCTTTTAATGTCGGCATAGCGACCACCTTGTTCGACGTTTATATATGAACATATCTTAGCTTCTTTAATAATTATTTACTATAACCTATAGAACGAAAAATTTCAATAATTTTCGAAAACTTATTACAAAATTTTACGTAAAAAGTAAGAAATATCCATACAAAGCCATATATCTACAGAAATCTTTTCGAAAATATGTGAAAACTAATCAGAAAAACAATTCTTGACAAACGAACAGAGTATGGTAAACTGGGAAAAGGGTTGTTTAGGTAATTTGAAAGCACATGTAGTGAAGTTTTATGTTTTATGTAAAAATTTGAGTGTTGATTTTGGGTTTTGCAAATATTTCGAAAAACAATAGATAATTTTCGAAAACATCCAAAAAATACAAACGAAACAGCTATAAACAGTCGACGGCAGTGAGAAAAAGTGTCCAGAACCAGCAGAGGTTGAATTTTTAAATGCTTCTTTATGATGAAGAGAAGTGCATTAAATTTTAATGGTGAACTGGATTAATAGGAGATTTATATGAGCAATAAGCCAAGAGTTGGCTATATTTGTTTTGGAGAAGTTAATACTCCAATAGAACGTCTTAGGATTAAGGACAGTGAAGCAAAGAAGTCATTATCATCATTAGATATTGTACTAATTGATGCGGGAATTGTAATTGATGATCCGGATTATAAAACAGCCAATGCGGTCATAGAAAAACTTAAAGGAGAAACTGTCAGTAGTCTTATTGTCTGTGCTGCAGGATGGGTGCCTACCCATGCAGTTATAAAAGTAACAGATGGTTTTCGAAATCTCCCAATTCTTTTATGGGGACTTTGCGGATGGCGGGAGAATGGGAAAATTATAACCACTGCCGGACAGGCCGGAACTTCTGCTTTACGACCAGCCTTTGAGGCCCTGGATTATCGTTTTAAGTTTGTGTACAGCACCATCGGGCAATCAGAACCACTCGATAAAATTAGCGCTTTTTTAAAAGCAGCTCAAACAGCTGCAAAGTTACGTAGTGCCCGGGTTGGATCAATGGGGTATCGGGATATGCTTTTATATGGTACGCAGTTTGAAGGAAACTCCATGCGTGGGCAAATTGGTGTAGAGGTTGAACCCTTTGAAATGTTGGAAATGGTGCAGAATATTGAGACTCTGCAGGCAGACGCTGTTGCAGAGGGTGTCTCCTATGTGAAAAAAAACTGGGTTTTTCAAAAACCATGTGATGACGCTATTCTTGAACAGGGAGTCAAATATACCTTAGCGATTGGCAAAAAGATAAAAGAACGGGGGTATGAAGCTATCACTCTTATAGATGTTGATGGTATGAAAAAATTGCTTTCGTTTCCTCCCGCAATGGTATTTATGCTTCTTAGTGAGTTTTATGATGTTCAGACAATACCTGAAAATGATGTCATGGGCAGTGTTGCCCAGCTTATGTTGAAATATATTACCGGGCAGACAATCTCCTATCTGGAATATTACGAATTTTTTGAAAAAAGCATTTTGGCAGGGGTTCCTGATTTTATACCCCCGGCAAACACTCAGGGCGATGTAACACTTCTTCCTGCTGCCTTCGGATTGTTGTCATCGTCTGTACTGAATGTATCAAAGGTTCGAACCGGATATGTTACCTGTGTCAGACTGATCTATCTGAAAGGGAAATATAAGATGCATATATATACCGGTGAGGCGAAAGAACCGCCAGCCTGGGAAGAGTTTGGGTGGGATGATCCAGCTCCCCAGCTGCCGAGTTTTGAGATTTTCCCGGACAGCTGCACTGTTGAAGAATTTGCTCAAAAAGTGTCCTCCCAGCATGTATTAGTCGCTTACGGTAACCATACAGAATCTTTGCGGGATCTTTGCGGGCTATTGGATATAGAGGTTATTTAGAAGGAGAATGGTTAATGTCCAGCAACCAGATACACATAGGATGGAGTGAAGTCTCCATCACCCCAACTCGTCCGGTCATTTTGTATGGACAACTCTATTATCGGGTATCTTCCTATGTACATGATCCTATATATGCTACTGCCCTGGCAATAGAAAAAGGTGAAGAGCAGTGCATCATGGTCTCTCTTGATGTTGTGGGAATCTATCCGCCCCATGTCAAAAAGATTCAAGCCGCCGTTGACGGTATAGAAGGGATCAATGCACAGAAAATAACCTTCAGTGCCACACACACTCATAATTCAAGCCAATTTTCAATAGATACTTTTCGTGAGGTATTTAAGAATTATCTTGGTGAAGAGGTAGTTCTTGAGATCGATGATCCGGATGATCTGCTGAGTGGTGAGGAAGCCGAGGCGTTCTTTCAGGATAAAATTATCCAGGTTATCCTGGCAGCCTGGAGGAACAGGAAACCCGGCGGAATCAGCTATGCGGCTGACTATGCCGCGATCGGTTTCAACCGGCGCCCGGTTTTTACTCTCGGCAATGGAGAAGGTGGTGAAGAGAGCAAGATGTACGGGGATTGCTCACAGGATACGTTTTTACGATTTGAAGGACCGGTCGATCATACCATCGATATGATCTATACCTGGGACACAGAGAGGAATCTTACCGGAGTACTGGTAGATGTTCCCTGTCCCTCACAGGTATATGAACTCCATAGATTTATCACGGCAGACTATTGGGGACCTGCGAGAGATCAGATTCGTACTAAGCTGGGGAATATTCATATTCTCTCCATCTGCGGAGCTGCCGGAGACCAGAATCCATTAGACCTGGTACGGATATCAAAGATCAATAAGCAGGAGTTAATAGAGTGGAATGCACAGGTTGGAGAGGTATTCCGGAATATAAATATGGAAGAAGAGTGCGAACTGATAGGAGAACGCATAGCTGAAGCGGTAGGCCGGGGATTGAGAAAAGCAAAGAACTATATACAGACAGAACCGGTGTTCAAACACACCTCATTTTCACTGGAGCTGCCGATTCGCAAAGTGAGTGAGGAAGATTACCGGGAAGCTCTGGAGATAATAGAAGAGAAAAAGAGC
>JABMQR010000203.1 GCA_013202335.1 Bacteroidota bacterium | reverse complement strand
TGATGATCTTGATATCATTGAACGGTTTGAAAAACCTGGTCATCAACATCATTTTGGTGAGATTACTAAAAAGCAGCAAAAGCTCTATGAGCATTTTGGAGTAGCGGTTCCTTCATAGGTATAATTTTCCGGGAATCCAGGTTATTCAGCATTAAACCGTTCAGGCATCCTAAAAGAGAGAATCAATGTAATGACTGGAAGTATACTGAGAAGTGTTACTCCGATACGTAATGAACCGGTAATATCATTAACTGCTGAAAGAAACATTGGCCCAAGCGCACTCATAATGACCATTATTGACGTAACCAGTCCGTTAAGGCTTCCAAGATGAAGTCTTCCAAATATTTTTGGAATTACAGCAGATTGAATTGGTCCCATTAACCCACTTGAGATCCCTAAAAATATAATAGTTAAAATGTATCCTGTAGTTGTATTTAAAAAAAAGATCGCTAAATATGCAAACAACTGACATATTGCCATCACGTAGACAAACCATCTGGCATGAATACGTACAGTTAGCATAGCAGCAACAAAACTCATCGGGACAGCAATAAATGATACCGGAATAAATATTGCAACTGCTTTCGCTAAGGATAGACCAGCCTGCATTCCAAAAGCCTGAATGTGAAATGTTAATCCTGTACCAACTAATGCGTTTGTAGAGAGAACAAGTACTATTGCCCAAAATGAACGTGTCCGTACAGCCTGCCTTCTGGTTAGACCAAATACATCCTTGAGCTTATCCACGCTATCATCTAAAACCTTTTTTCCAATAGGCTTATCATCAGGTTTACTCGGGTTAGACAATCCGTCGACTACAAGACCGCACTCCTCCGGAGTATTTCTGTAAAATATCCAGGAAACCATGCCTAATCCCACTCCAACTGCAAGTGAAAGTAATCGCCATGCTCCATTCCATTCAAATCTGACTACAAATGCTGTCATAATTGCAGGAGTTGCAGAAAAAGCCAGGCTGTTTATCACCCCCATAAAAGCAAATGCTCTACCGCGTTTTCTGTCAAACCATTTCCCTACCATAGTGTTTGCGGTTATAGGAAGCAGTCCTTGTCCAAAAAAACGCAATGAAAATATACCAAAAGTTATTAAAACCAGATAAATAAGCATTTGTTGGGAAGGAAATAATGCAGCAATTCTATCGATATAACTAAGCCAGAAAAGTGAAAACCCCAACATAATAGACGCGAACATCATCATTTTTCTACTGCCCCAACGATCAAGTATGGATCCCATCAATGGCAGCAGAAAACCACTGGTGATTGTTCCGATTAAGTATACCAAAGCGAGTTGTGTTCGGGTGAAATTTGTAATTTCAAGTAAAGGTTCTGTAAAAGCACTAAAACCTGCTGTTTGGCCAGGCATGCTCATGAGTACACCAATAACAGCCATTGGAAGCAGTATCCAACCATAATAGACATGAAAATATTTTGGATTAATAGGCCAAAAGGGAGAAAGTTTCATATATTCCTCAAATAGCGGATGCTGCTGTAAACCTGTATGATTACGACTAATTGTTTTAAATTTTCATTTTTATAATTACATAAGTAAGCTTTATTTCACATGTAAATGCGGCACTAGCATGTCACAAGTATCTGGTTAGGTCTATAGTGTTTTCAAAGGATAATTTTGACATCACTACTAAAAATATTTCTATTACATTTTTCTAACCTGCATAAAGATTTATCTATCTCAAAAAACTCAATCTTGTTCTTTCCTGATACTATGTAAACACTTAATATTTTACAATCAGTAAAATATCTTTTTATTGAAAGCCTCTGAAAATCACAATCATGCTCTCTATAATCCTTTTTTTTTATTTTTTATATTTTTTTTGTAACTATATGCGATAAAACTATTTTAATAAATAATAAATAATATCAATCACTTTATTTAACATTATCTATTCACTCTGGAATATCCATGTATTTTTTAATTTACCTATACCTTTTTTTAATAGAATCAATGCTGAAAATATTAAATTAATGTGTACGGCTCATACTTTATATGGTATAGTTGTTTTATTCGAGTTAATAAAGATAATAGTTAATTGAGGAGGGAACAAGTGAAACATTTTTCAAAAGTTCTTCTTAGCTTAGTAACAGCTGCTCTCATAATTTTTATGGTGACAGCGTGTGCGACTCAGCCGGCCCCTGAGGTTGTTGAGGCAGAACCAGCAGTTGAAGAAGTTAAACCCGTCGAGGAGGCTGCTCCTGTTGTGGAAGAAGCTGCTCCTGTTGAAGAGGCAGTAGTTGAAGAGGCAGCAGCAGAAGCTGTAGTAGAACCTGAAGTGGTTGTGGCAGCAGAGACTTTTCGCATAATCGGCACAAATGGTCTGGCAGCACTTGCGAC
>JABMQR010000202.1 GCA_013202335.1 Bacteroidota bacterium | reverse complement strand
ATATAAGAGCTAATATTATTACCCCCAGTGATTATGTTGGGAATCTGATTACTTTATGTATGGAAAAACGCGGGACTCAGATTGCTATGAATTACCTGGATGAGAAAAGAGTTGAACTTATTTATGAAATGCCTTTGGCAGAAGTTCTCTTTGATTTTTATGACAGAATGAAGTCGGTAAGTCGAGGTTATGCCTCATTTGACTATGAGATTATTGGATATAAATCTACAGATCTCGTGAGATTGGATATTTTAGTAAATGCTTCAATTGTAGATGCTTTGTCCCAACTTGTTTTTCGGGGAAATTCTGTTACACGTGCGAGAAGTGTCTGTAGGAAGCTTAAAAATGAAATACCTAAACAACAATTCAAGATAGCTATTCAAGGTGCTATAGGCAGCAATGTGATTGCCAGAGAGACAATTACAGCGTATCGTAAGGATGTAACTGCAAAATGTTATGGTGGTGATATTTCCAGAAAGAGGAAACTGCTGGAGAAGCAAAAAGAGGGTAAGAAAAGGATGAAAATGGTAGGGAATGTTGAGGTTCCTCAGAAAGCATTTTTGTCAGTATTGAAAAGTGATGATAATGATTAAAAAAAAGCTGTCAGTTCAAACTGACAGCTTTTTTTATACAAGAGAATTTTATGTATTTGAAAGTATTTCTGAAAAGAATACCTGCAAAAAGTTATCCTCAAAGTTTTCAGATGAAAAAATACTATTGGTAAAATCTGATTGTTGAACTTGTGGAGCTATATATGGATAAATCATTGAAAGAGTCTCTAGATTTCCCTCATTAACCAAGTCAGTTTTGCAAAAAGCAACCAGAATACCTGTATTAATTATAATAGGTTCTGAGAAACTCCCTTCCTCAGTGTTGTAAAGCTTTGAAAGAGCAGACTCATTATTTTCCAAATTAGCTAAATACTGTTCTGTATCACTGTAAAGAAATGAACCAAGAAACAGTGAGCTGCCATAATTGACCGGAGTAGCCGTGGTTGAGAAGATATCCAATCCAGCTTCTGAAGCAGCTGCAGAAAGATCATCTTTAAATGAAGCAATAAAATTAGTTGCTTCAATAGTAATATAATCTTCTACCATTCCACGTTCTCTCGCAATTAAATAATCTTTTACTACTGATAGTGTTTCTTCATTTGTAAAATCCGGTAGTTCTGGTGTTTTGTTTACTCTGTAAATATTATAACCGTAGGGGGTTTCGAATAAGGAGCTGATTTCTCCTGCTTTCAAAGAAAATACAGCATTCAAATCCTCTTCATTATTAAAGTTCTCACGCATTGCAAAGAAATAATTTGTACCAACTTCTCCACCATTTTCTGCATAAGTATCAAGTGAATAGGTTCTGGCAGCATCCTCAAATAATATTTCACTGTTTGCGATTCGATTATATATAGTTTCTGCTTCCTGCTGATTCTCACCCGATAAAGTTATAATACTAATTTCTATAGTGGTAAATTCTATAGCATTTGATTCTCCATAAGCCTTAGTGCTTTCCTCTGGGTATTGGGTTAATGGGAAAACCAAGTAATCAAATTCTTTCTCATTTTTTCCCATAGAATCAATAAATTCAAGTTCAGCTGGTGAAATATAAGAACCAAAAAGGTCATCCAGTAATGTCTGCGTGAGTAAGGACTCTTTTATTTCATCCCTGATATTTTTTTTAGTAACATCTGAAACTGAGTTATACAGTTGAGGATCAAATTCACCATCACTATTAATGTATGGTCCACTTTCCAATAAATACCTATCTACAGCACTATCAGTTATAAAGAGCCCACTTTTATCAGCTTCCTGCATAAGGGCTGTATGCATTACAGTATTATCATAGGCCTGTTTCCATATTTGATAAACCTGATACTCATAATTTGCATCATCGGACTGGGCATCCCAGTTTTGAGCTATAGATTCTCTTTGGTTATAAAAATAGTTATTGTAAGAAAAAGCTATTGGTTCTTCATTATAATAACCAAAAACCAGTTCAGAATTATTATTACCGAAGGCTCCTGCAAGGGGACTTAACCCAAATGCGACAACTACAAAAACCAACATGATTATGCTTAAAATCCATGATAGTTTGATTTTACTTTTCTTAGGAGGTTGATTGTCTTTTTTATTTGCGATTTCACTAATATTGCTGATCTTTTTTGGGGCCATTATTGGTATCCTTATCATTCAAGTTAAATTATACTAATTTGCTGTAAAAAAATATCATGTAGTAAATAAAGAGTCAATAAAGATACTGGTTGACATTCAAATCCTCTATGCTTTATATTTGTCTTTCGAGGGGGGGGGCGTGGCGAAGCTGGTTATCGCGCCGGCCTGTCAAGCCGGAGACCGCGGGTTCAATCCCCGTCGCTCCCGTATATTTAATCGGGCTGTAGCGCAGGGGTAGCGCGCTTGGTTCGGGATCAAGAAGTCGGTGGTTCAAATCCACTCAGCCCGATACAAAAAAAAAGAAACAGTTTTTCTGTTTCTTTT
>JABMQR010000003.1 GCA_013202335.1 Bacteroidota bacterium | reverse complement strand
TTTTTGTAAAAGAGAGAGAAATCATCAATAAAAAGTACTCCTGTCTATAAGTACTTACGAGCTATCGACTGAAATCAGATTCCTATTCCCACCGGCTTCAGGTCAGTTATTAATAATTTATTGCTGAACGGTAGGAGTGCTTTACTAAACAAACTTCACGCAGATAAGCATTAAGAACACTGGATCAACGCAGTACCAGATTGCGCAGATTACTATTCACAAACACCCACTGCATCAATCTCCACCAGAGCACCTAACGGTAGGGCAGGGACTTCTACACAAAAACGGGCAGGAAAGTCTCCTTCAAAAAATTCGTTGTATACGGCGTTTACTTTCGGGAAATCCTTCATATCGGTGATAAATATCTGCAGCTTTACAGCACGTTGGAGCGTTGCCCCTGCAGCTTCAAGTACTGCTGACAGGTTTTCAAGACATTGTCGTGTTTGACCTTCGATACCACCCTCTGCAAGGGATTTAGTGCCCGGGATTAATGGAACCTGACCGGAGCAGAATACCAGATTACCGGTTTTTACTGCCTGCGAGTAGGGGCCAACGGCTGCTGGTGCTGATTCTGTAGAGATGGTTGTTCTGTCCATACATAATTCTCCTGTTTTTACGCTGTTAGCCGCTTGTAATTTCGAATAATAAGTTTGTTTTTTCAATAAATTTGAATATTTTTCTTAATTCTAGCAGTTATTGTAAGTATGAAGAAGATAAAAAGTATGAAATTTATAAGAAAAAAGACCGGGGCAGTGAGTTTAGCAGGTGCGGTAACCCTCTTCTTTCTGACTGCATGCAGCCCCGGTTGCGTTCTACAGGGTGTGGATGCTGATGGTGAGAAAGAGATAACCATTATGAGCTGGAATGTTGAAAATCTCTTTGATGGAAATGATGACGGGACTGAGTACAGGGAGTTTGACCCCGGCGGGGGTGACTGGGATACCGCCAGATATCATACGCGTCTTTCAGCAGTGGGAAGGGTGATAACCGAGTTTATGGATCCTGTACCTGATATTATTTGTCTGCAGGAGATTGAGCATGAAGGGGTTGTGGAGGATCTGTTGAAATGGAATTTGAAACAGTACGGCTTTAAATATTCTGCCGTTACTGATGATCCAGGTTCAGCTATACAGATGGGTATAGTCAGCAGATTTCCCATAACACGGGTAAAAGTACATAACGCAATACTTGCGGGGAATTTAGGATATCATCTGCGTCCGGTGCTTGAAGTGGAGATTCTTTTAGGAGATGAGTCTGTGATTGTACTGAACAATCACTGGAAATCCAGAATAGGCGGACCGAATGCTACGGAAACGGCAAGGATTGCATCAGCCCAAATAGTCAAACGAATTGCAGCCAGAAATTTCATCGAAAATCCTGGAACGCTGATTATTTGTGCAGGAGATTTGAATGAGAATGCAAATGAGTATAAACGGACGGGGGAATTGTACGCAACTGCGCTTATGCCTTATTCAGACCATGAGGAAGAATCGTCATTATCACTCAGGGTTACCGGATTGCCTGACAGTACTTCAGATGAGTTAGGGGTACTGTATAATCCCTGGCTTGATTATGAAGGAGTTTTTGCCGCAGAAGGAAGCTATTTTTTTAGGAATGAGTGGTGTACGCTTGATCATATTATGGTTTCGGAAGCTGCTTTTGATGAGGAAAGGCTTGAGTTTTTGTCATTTACCCCTTTTGTACATCCGTGGATGTTAAAAGCATCAGGTGAGCCGGTAAGTTGGGATGTGCGATCCGGTGAAGGCTATTCGGATCACCTGCCGCTCCTGTTAACCTTGACCTTACGCTCTGTTAATACCCAAGTGAATCGGGATCTGTCCCAGACTCTCTGAGCAGTTTGAAAAGTTCAACTTGATAACCCGGATAGTGGGCATCCCTGGAATAGGGCTTGAGCGAGGCCTCCCCCAGACGAATCAGCGTTCCGGTATGTCGGTATCCGAATAAGGCAGGAGGCAGTATCGGGAAGAAATCTTTCTCCGTCACAAACCGGAATATCTTTCTTTTTTCATCATTGAGTTCACGAGCAGCTGCGCGGTTGAAGATCCGCGGGGTACCGAAGGTGACTGCGGAAAACTGCTTGTCAGGGTAACTGCGGGTGAGATCGAGATAGGCAAGCATGGCAATCATACCCCCTGCGCTATGACCTATAAGAATAATCTGTGATCCATTGAACGATTTTATTCGCTCGTGCACATCCTGATATACCCCTTTGTACTTATCCTGCATTCCTTTATGGGCTTTAAATTGGGGATTTTCCTGAAAGAAAATAGGCTTCAGGCTGTACTGCCAGTTAATATCATTATCAATTTTATTTTTTGGAGCCTCCGTACCGCGGAAAACAAGATGAAGAGTATTATTATCCACTATTGCCAGACCCATAGTATTTGTTTGGGGGTGGCCGAAGTAATCAAGTTCCCATCCTGAACTGCGCCAGGAGGTTCTTTCCGACCAGACGGCTTCACACATGCTGTAGCAGCGGTAGATATCCGGAATTGGTGGAATTTCTCCTGAGGGAATATCAGATATGTTCCTGCCTGCAGGATAGGATTGACAGGAAAAAACCAACATTACCAGTAGTGACAGGAGAAAAACAAAGAGAGAGTGAAGTATTGGGTGGACGTTCAGTAGACTGCGCATGAGCTTCTCCAAAATCCGAATAAGATCACTCTCCAGTATATACTGAGAAAAATTCAAAATCTAATGTTTTTGAATTTTATCTTCTGCTTATTACCTGTTATAACCCATTTCTTACTTGAGCAGTTGTTTATCCGCCATATTCAACTCATATACAATCTGCTCCAGCTCAAGACCGATATTGACACTGTGTACCACAACGTGCTCTCCGGGCTTGCTTTCCAGAGCATCAAACGGTTTTGGAGCTCTCAGTCCCGCCTGTGTGAAGTTCAGGAAACCCCGAACTCCGGCATTGAGAAGCCGGGTAAATACATCCTGAGCAGTTTGTTCAGGTACGGCAATGATTGCGAGCTTAATCTGCTCCCGTTCAATAACTTCCTGTAAGGTTTCCATAGCATGGATAGGAACCGGACAATCACTTTTCTCACAAATCCTTGTATTTGTGTCAAAACCTGCTACAATTTTAATACCATCAGATTCAAAACCGTTGTACCGGAGCAGGGCGCTGCCGATTCTTCCGCACCCGATAACAGCAGCTTTCTGGGATCCATCTTTCCCAAGAATATTGTCAAGGTTGGTGATAAGTTTGCTGATATCATACCCGCCCCGTTTTTGTCCAATAATGTTGAGCAGGGAGAAGTCTTTCCTGACTACAGATGCCGTAACACCTACTGCATCGCCAATATTGTTGGCAAAGACGCGTTCCAGACCGATATTTTTGAGTTTGCGAAGGATTCTGTCATATTTTGTGATTCGGATAATCATATCTTGATGCATAATTTGATACCGGCTCCTTGTAAAAGAAAATTAAGTAATAAACATATGCTGGTGCATATTAAATTAATAAATGTATAAATAATGTGATAGGTTTCACATAAAACATACTATAATTAAATATAAAAATCAATATATATAAATAAAAAACTTTAATGTTTTTGTTGATTAATATTTAGTTTTTAAGTACTATTATTCAAAATTAAAGGATTTCGGAGGTTGTATGGCTGTCACGAATGAAACTATCAGTTTTTCTCCCAGTCTGACTGATTTTATTGCTGATTGGAAAGAGAAACCCGGCAATTTAATCATGATTCTGCACAAAGTGCAGGAAGAGTTCGGCTATATTCCGCGCGCAGCGGCAGATAAAGTAGCCGGTATGGTAGATGTGCCGCTTGCAAAGATCTATGGAGTTATCACGTTTTATCACTTTTTTAAACTCGAAAAACCCGGTACGCACAATATTCAGGTATGCCTTGGTACAGCCTGTTACCTGAAAGGCGGCAGTAACATCATTGATGAACTCCAGAATCTTCTGGGAATAGCAGTAAATGAAGCTACCGCAGATGGAAGATTCTCAATTGAGGGTGTTCGTTGTGTAGGCTGCTGTGGATTGGCACCGGTTTTGGTTATAGGTGATGAAGTATTCGGGAAAGTTACGAAAGATCAGCTTCCCGGGATTATTGCCGGATTAAGCGACTAAACTGAGCAGGTTGGGGCAGGAGATTAGCGATGCACGCATCTGTTACTGATTTTCTTCTGGATATCATCCAGAACTCAATAGAAGCAGAAGCAGCAGTTGTGAATATTGTTCTTGACCAGACTGAGACAGTTTTCGCATGCAGTATTACCGATGATGGTAAAGGCATGACAAAGGATGAGCTGAATCAAATACAGAATCCGTTTTATACGGATGGTAAAAAGCATTCAGCACGGAAAGTAGGTTTAGGAATACCGTTTCTTATCCAGGCGGCGGAAACTGCCGGGGGAAACGTTACTATTCGTTCAGAGAAGGGGAAAGGAACAACGTGCCGGTTCTCTTTTGATCCGACACACATTGACTGTCCACCGTTGGGAGATGTTCCCGGTACCTTTTTGGCAGCAGTATCCTATCCCGGTGATCATGAACTGGTAATAGACAGGAGCATTTCCCGTTTAGGGGAAAAACACTCCTATAAAATAGCCAGGTCGGAATTGATTGAGGCTGTCGGCAGTTTGTCGTTAGCCGGATCTCTTAGCCTGGTAAAACTTTTTCTTGGTTCACAGGAGAATTCTGTAATGGACCAGGTTGATGGTAGAGAATAGTTAAAAGAAGAAAAATCCGTTTAGGAGGCCGATAATGGCAAAAATGACCCTGGAAGATCTAAGGAATCTGCGTGAGCAGAAAAAGAGAGATCTGCAAAAGAGAGATACTACCGGCAAAAACATGCAGATTGTTGTAGGTATGGGCACTTGCGGTATAGCTGCCGGTGCTAAAAAAAGCCTTGATGCATTTATCTCTGAGTTGGATGTACAGAATTTGGATAGTGTCGCAGTTACCCAAACTGGTTGTATGGGTCTTTGCTATGTGGAGCCCACCGTGGAAGTAATCGTTCCCGGTATGCCGAACGTAATCTACGGACAAGTTGATGTGGAAACAGCACGCAGGATTATCCGTGAACATATAATGAAACAGAAAATGGTCAACGATCATGTGTATGACAGACCAGCAGCTGATATTATCCAGAATGGGGGAAAGTAATGGCCTATAGGAATTATGTACTTATCTGCGGCGGTACCGGGTGTGAATCCAGTAAAGCTGACCAGATCTATCAGAACCTGAAAGCATCCGCTGATGCGCACAATATTGGTGATGAGATTCAGATTGTAAAAACCGGATGTTTTGGTTTTTGCGAACAGGGTCCTATCGTTAAAGTTCTGCCTGAGGAGACCTTTTACGTTAAGGTTACTCCGGAAGATGCAGAGGAAATAATTGCCGAGCACCTTGTCAAAGGCCGCGAAGTATCACGCCTTCTCTACGATAAATCTAAAAGCACAAAAAACGCTAAAATTGAAGATATCGACTTCTATCAGAAGCAGTTTAGAGTTGTACTTAGAAACTGCGGAGTTATCGATCCCGAAAATATTGATGAATATATTGCACGGGATGGGTATGTGGCTCTGGAAAAAGCGGTATTTGAGATGACACCTGATGATGTTATTGCAGAACTAAAAACATCTGAACTCCGTGGACGAGGCGGGGCAGGATTTCCGACCTGGCTAAAATGGAGTTTCACCAAGAACGTTGATGAAACCCAAAAATATGTAGTTTGTAACGCTGACGAGGGAGACCCCGGAGCGTATATGGACAGAAGTACTCTTGAAGGTGACCCCCACTCAATTCTAGAGGCAATGGCAATCGCTGGTTATACCTGCGGTGCAGACAAAGGATATATCTATATCAGGGCTGAGTATCCCCTGGCAATCAACCGGCTGAAGATTGCAATGAAACAGGCCCGTGAATATGGTCTTCTTGGAGAAAATATTCTGGGAAGCGATTTCAGCTTTGATATAGAGATCCGACTTGGTGCAGGTGCATTTGTATGCGGTGAAGAGACTGCACTGCTTGCCTCTATAGAGGGTGAGCGGGGAATGCCGAGACCAAGACCACCGTTTCCTGCAGTAAAAGGATTATGGGATCAACCTACAGTTATCAACAACGTTGAAACCTGGGCAAATATCCCCGTTATCCTCCTGAAGGGCGGAGAGTGGTTCTCAAAAATCGGTACTGAAGATTCCAAAGGAACAAAAGTATTTGCTCTTACCGGCAGAATCAGAAACTCCGGTCTGGTGGAAGTTCCCATGGGAACAACACTGCGGGAAATTATCTATGATATCGGCGGTGGAATAGCAGATAATAAGGAATTCAAAGCCGTTCAGACAGGTGGGCCCTCCGGTGGAGTTATCACAAAAGACTTTCTGGATACCCCCATCGACTACGGTTCATTGACCGCACTCGGTTCCATGATGGGATCCGGTGGTATGATCATCATGGATGAAGATGACTGTATCGTCGATGTAACAAAATTCTATTTGGGATTTTCCGTTGATGAATCATGTGGTAAGTGTTCTCCCTGCCGAATTGGCGGAAGAACCCTCTATAATCTTCTCGATAAAATTACAAAAGGTGAAGGGGAACTATCTGACATCGCAAAGATGAAAGAGATTGGTGCAGCTATGAAAAAAGCATCACTCTGTGGACTCGGACAGACAGCACCGAACCCGATTCTCTCAACCATCAAATATTTTGAGAAAGAGTATCTTTCACATATAAAAGACGGGAGATGTCCTGCAGGAACATGTAAAGACTTAATCTCTTATCATATTTTGGCTGATAAATGTATTGGATGTACTGCCTGTGCAAGGAAATGCCCAACTGCAGCTATTTTAGGCGAAAGGCGGCAGGTACACCGGATCGACCCTGATCTTTGTATAAAGTGCGGGGTTTGTCTGGAAACCTGTAAATTTGATGCCGTTTTTGTACGTTAGCCAGAATAGTGACGAATAAGTTTTAGGAGGAATCAGTTGGAAACAATAAATATGAAAATTAATGGACAACCTGTCCAGGTCCCTGCGGATTACAATGTTCTGCAGGCTGCAAAACGGATGAATATAAATATACCAACATTATGTTATCACCCGGATCTACCGGCGTGGGCTGCATGTGGGATATGTGTAGTAAAATTAGAAAATTCCCCAAAGATGATCAGGGCTTGTGCAACACCTGTCTCTGAAGGAATGGGGATTATTACGCATGATCCTGAGCTTCACTCAATACGAAAAACTGTTATTGAGCTGATCCTTTCAACGCACCCCGACGATTGTCTTAAATGCGGAAGAAATAATACCTGTGAGCTTCAGAAACTTGCTGCAGATTATGGTGTCCGGGAACAACCCTACGAAATCAGACTCCAGGACATCCCCCGGGACGAGAGTACCACTTCAATTATCCTGAACCCGGAAAAATGTATTAAATGTGGACGTTGTGCACAGGTTTGTCAGAAACTGCAGGGTGTATGGGCACTTGAGTTTGTTGGACGCGGAGACGGAACACAAATTGCTCCGGCTGCAAATCTTCTTTTAGATGACAGCCCGTGTATCAAATGTGGTCAGTGTTCAGCGCACTGCCCGGTAGGTGCTATATTTGAGAGGGACGAGACCCTGATGTTCCTGAATGCCGTTAACGATCCTGAAAAACATGTCGTTGCACAGATTGCTCCTGCAGTACGTGTGGCAATTGGCGAGGCATTTGATCTGGAACCTGGTACCATCTGTACAGGACAAACCTATGCATCATTACGAAGACTCGGTGTTGATGCTGTTTTTGATACCAACTTTGCAGCAGACCTTACAATTATGGAAGAGGGTTCCGAGTTTGTAACCCGTCTAACTACTGGCGGAGAGCTTCCTCAGATAACAAGCTGCTGTCCTGCATGGACAGATTATATGGAAAAATATTATCCGGACATGATTCCTAATTTTTCCACTGCGAAATCACCGATGATGATGCAGGGAGCGATGACGAAAACCTATTATGCTGAGAAAAACGGGATAGATCCTAAAAACATTTACTCAGTGGCAATTATGCCCTGTACCGCTAAAAAGTTTGAAATCCATCGTGATGAGAACATGTATTCATCCGGACATCCGGACATGGATCTCGTTCTTACTACCCGGGAAATTAGTCGTCTGATTAAAGCTTCCGGTATTGATTTTGCGGCTCTTCCTGAAGAGGAAGCAGATTCCCTGATCGGTGCATATTCCGGTGCAGGAACAATATTCGGTAATACTGGTGGTGTTATGGAAGCTGCTGTTCGTACTGCATACAATCTGGTAACAGGCGAGAATATGCTGGATGTCAATATTACCGCAGTTCGTGGTATGGAAGGTATAAAGAAGGGCGAAGTTGATATTAAGGGTACAAAGGTAAAAGTTGCTGTAGCGCATGGTATGGCCAATGTCAGCGAGCTGTTGGAAGAGATTCGGGAAGCCAAAAAGAATAATGCAGAACCTCCATATCACTTTATTGAGGTAATGGCGTGTCGCGGCGGCTGTATTGCCGGCGGCGGGCAGCCGTATTCAACAACTGACAATATTCGTGAAATGAGAATAGCCGGTCTCTATAAAGATGATGAGA
>JABMQR010000201.1 GCA_013202335.1 Bacteroidota bacterium | reverse complement strand
TACTGATGAAAAAACAAACATTTTTCATGCAAAACCTCCCCAAACCAGAATTTTTATCATTTTCGATTTGCTTTTTACTTTTTCCGGTTGGATCTTTTTAGCAGCTTTTCTGAAAATATGGTGTTTTCGGACGGGCACTAATTACCAGATAAAGACCTGCCTGAGCTCCCTCAGCAGCCGTCTGCAGTCGTTTTCTCAGCATGGGTGCGATAATCTTCATCAGAAGGCTGTCTCCTTTCCAGATATTTGTAGCAACTTCACCAGGGTGCACCGCATTTACCGATATACCGAATTCCTGCATCTCTTCTGCCATCTTCAGCGTCATAACCAGCTGCATCATTTTAGATGCCGAGTAGGCCCGAAAGCCGTGTACGTGATTGTGGAAAAAGTCCGGTCGATTCCTGAACTTCCCGAAGAGGGCAGCACGGGAACAAATATTGATGATTTGTGCATCATGACCGCCCTTAAGAAGGTCTGTTAAAAGGGTAGTGAGAAAATAGGTTCCCACAAAGTTTACCCCGATCGTAAGCTCGAAACCCTCTTTTGTTTTTTTTGCAGTATCTGCAAATACACCGGCATTGTTGAACAGTACATCAATATATCTATATTTTTTATGGATAAAGGAAGAAAACTCTCTGATACTGGAGAAAGAGGAGAGATCAAGGGGAAAGTGGTGAATTGTTGTTTTAGGGACTATACTCGTGATTTCCTGAATCAGAGACTCTGTTTTTTGCTGATCTCTGCAGCCCAGAATTATCTCATATTCACTGCCGGCTAAAGATCTTACGGTTTCAAGGCCGATTCCGCTGGTTGCTCCGGTGATAATTATTCTTCTCATTGTACTTCCATCTAATTGTAATAAGGATAATTTTAAGAATATCGCAAACTGCCGGCAATGCACAGTAGATATAATCATGATAGAATGAACCTGTTCACTACAAGTAGGGGAGGGCGCATGAAAGCCTGGGAGCATGAATATACATTTAGAAAATCACTGAATCCTGAAGATTATCAGGGGACGGAGACTGAATGGGGTCTTCTGGACAACATTCTGGAAAATAGAAAGCAACACCTCTTTTTTCTCTGGGACAGCAAAGTGCCGGGATCTTTTGCACCGGACAGCCTTTTCTATACCGCTGTTCAGGCCTGGGAAAATCAGGGGTATGAAGTGAGTGTTGCCGTCAATCTGCTGCCTTTGGCTGTAGAGGCCGTGAAAGGAAAGGACTGGGGAGCGCTGGAGCAGCTGACTGGCAGGATTTTTAAAGCTCTTTATGGTGCACCAAAAGATCCGGATCACCTCTATCACAAATTCAGCCTGCCGCAGAACTGGGAAGAAATTCTGGGTTCGATGCCCTGTCGGGCCGGATGTTATTTGTATGAAGATGAGGATCGGGTTGAGAGAGTTTATCACGGCTGGTTGGGGCAGATTTGCGGGGGATCCTACGGTACGGCGCTGGAGGGATATACCAGCGAGAATCTGCGAAAAGCTTTTGGAGAGAAACTCAGTGCCTATGTGACAGAACCGGAGACCTATAATGATGATATTACGTTTCAGATTGCTTTGTTGAGTGCGGCAGAGAAGCTTGGGGAAGGGGAAGAACTCTCATCCCACGCAATAGCTGATGAGTGGCTGAGACTTATCTATTTTGGGTGGTCTGCGGAGTATTATGCACTGGAGAATTTGCGGAGGGGAATCTATCCCCCTGAATCCGGATCATTTAGGAATGCCTATTCAGAGTGGATTGGTGCGCAGATGCGGACAATGGTTTGTGGATTGCTTGCTCCTGGAGATCCGGTAAAAGCAGCACGTCTGGCCTGGCTGGATAGTCGGATAAGTCATACCGGAAACGGGATATACGCTGGAATTCACTCCGCGGCAATGACTTCTCTTGCATTTATAATTGATGATCCCAGGGAACTGCTTAGGGAATCAAGGAACTGTATTCCTGCTGACACGCTCTTTTTGCACTATTTTGATCTGGCCATGCATACAGCAGAAAATTCAGTCGATCATATTGAAGCATGGAACAAAATTGAATCAGAAATAAAGCAGTATCACTGGATTCATGCAGTTCCAAACATGGCTGCCGTCGTATTTTCTCTCTGGTTTTGTGATTCTGTTCTAACAAAGGCTTTTCGAATTCTTGGTGAGTGCGGGCTTGATGTTGACTGCAATGCCGGCGAGGTGGGGACAATTCTTGGGATTATGAATAATAAGGTTCCTGCCGGCTGGGCAGACCCTATTGGAGACATGTTAAAGACGTACGTTCCCGGGTATGAAGAGATGAGTATAAAAGAACTGGCAAATTGGACCGTCAAACTTGGACGTAAGGTTTAAATTGATAAACAGTATCATTGTAAGAAATTAGGAGGAGATTATCATGGGAAAGAAAGAGGAAAATTTTGCCTATTTTAAAGAAAATCATAAAAGTTTGCTATGCAAACTTCGATATCTACGATGCTTACGAAGAGTTCGGGAAAGCCCTGCATACTGAAGGCGGTCCTCTGGAAGAGAAACAGCGCTGGCAGGTAAAAGTAGCTGTATCTGCTGCATGCAGGCATGAATTAGCGTTAAAAACCCATATAATTAAAGCCCTGAATGCCGGCTGTACACCGGAAGAGATTGAGCACGCTATTCTATTAACAGCATCAACTGCCGGATTCCCGACAATGATGACAGCTTTAATGTCCTTCAGGGAAGAGCTTGAAGGATAGCGATCAATGCAAGCATTGATTTGAAGTTTTTGATAAGTTGTTATTAAACTTGTATAATACAAATAATTATAGCCATCAAAAACTTCTGATTAATAAGTAGATCTTTAAAAAATAAATAATTTTTGAAGGATACTCACTTATTTTTCCTAAAGTCGGGTATTCATCCGATTTCCGGACTCATAAAAGTGCAGACCAACCCTGAAAATGGTTATCGCGGCAATGAGAAATACAATATCTATACCGATAACTGCAAGAAACCGGTATACATTGAATTCCCTGTAGAGTTCTACGGGAATATAGGCTGCCCATACCGTGGGTATTACTGTCATCAGGATCCCTTTGGTGACACCCTTGAAAATTGATCCAGGATAGAGTGTGAAACTGATCATCGCCTCTGTAGCCAAAGCTGCTATTGATTCCGCATTTCCCAGAAAAAATGTCAGGCTATGGAAAATAACCGCAACCGATACAAACAACAGGGCAAACAGCAGACTGAAAACAATAAATAGTACTATCCCCGGAAATGTTATTGATTGTGTCAGGATATAGAGGATTATACCGTAGGCGATATCTCCCCATCCCGAAATCACCATTCGTGAAATCAGCAGACCCGGAAGCACTGATCTGGGTTGCAGCAGGTATACATCAAGTTCCCCCTGATAAATAATTTTTGAAATATGACTCCAGTTACCAAGAAGAATCTGACACAGTCCGAATCCTGCAGCTGCAAGAGCCCAGAGAAACATAATTTCTCGAAAACCGTATCCCTTAATATCATCAATCCTGGCATAGAGAATTGCCCAGAATACAATAAAACTCGCATTGTTCAGTATCATCCCGAATATCTGGGTGATAAAAGCAGTTCTGTACTCCATTCCCGATTTAAGGTTAAAACGAATGTATTTCCATAAAATCACCATGAACGAGTTTGTGTGTTTCATATCAACCTCCCTGCGCATGTACTTTTTTTACGGCACGCCTGAACATGCAGGAGGCTGCGATTCCAATAAGTACCAGATAGATCAGCTGTCCTGATAGAGTCTGAAGGAAAACCTGGCTGGAGAATTCAATCATCGATCTGGCCGGCCAGTAGACGGAATAAGCAAATGGTGTATGCTTCGCGATGCCCTGCAGCCATTCGGGGAAGAAATCTATAGGGATAAACATGCCTCCGATGATGAAGAGCAATTTCTGGTATATCAGGTAAAAAGATGAAGCATCTTCTGTCCAGAAAGCCAGGAGACCGATCATAATAAACATGAAGGTGTTCATAATAATCCCGAGGCTCATCATCAGCAGTCCGGGCAGCAGAGCATAGAGGTAGCCAGGCAGGGGACCGGCAAGAATCATCGCAAGAAGGAATCCTTCGGCCAGGAGTGTTATCAGCCGCAGCGCAGATTCCCCAAGAGAGCGCGACAATTTAAAAAGGATATAGGAATAGGGTCTGACCAGAAGGTATGCCAGTGAACCGTCTCGAACCTCCTGCTGAATATCATACCAAACTCTGGTAAGGGAGAGGACGATGGCTTCGGTGAAGGTCAGGTACCAGAGTGTCTGCACCATGGTGAAGCCGGCTATTACCGGTGAGTCACTGAAGATGACCTGCCACAATGAGTAGAATATAAATATTACCATAACAAAGAAAATATTTCTCAGAAGAAAACTGGGCAGATATGCAAGCTGGTCCCTCAGAGAGTATGCGAAGATTTTTCTGTAGCCGCGAAGCGAAATGCCAGGAGAACGGTTCATAACTTCCCTCCGTATATTGCGGAGATAATTTCTTCCATCGGGATAGGGGATATGGCAATGTCCTGGACAGTTCCCGTTTTCAAAATTTCCCCCAGAAGATTATCCAGGCTCTGTTCTGCCAGATTCACTTCCAATTTCAGAGAGTATTCATTTTTTTTCAGGGCTTTCACACCGGGGAAGTTCCATTCCTGATTACGATTACCATCGTGCCTGATATCAATAATCCGCTTATTCAGGAGTGAGTATTTCATCTTCTTAACGCTTCCATCCCAGACAATGCTTCCATTGTTAATTACCATTGCACGCCGACAGAGTTTTTCAACATCGCCGGCATCATGTGAAGTAAGAAAAACCGTCACATCCTTCTCGGCATTAATTCTCTTAATCAAATCTCTGATCTTCTTTTTTGCAATAACGTCAAGTCCGATCGTGGGTTCATCCAGAAAGAGAATCGAAGGGGAATGAATGAGTGAGGCAGCAATTTCGCAGCGAATTCTCTGTCCCAGGGAGAGTTTACGTACCGGCTGGTTCAAATACTCTTTAATACCGAACTCTTCGGTAAGCTCTTCGATTCTCTGTTCAGTCTGCCGTGTGGTGAGATCGTAGATAGCTCCGAGAAGCCTGAAGGAGTCTATTGGCGGAAGATGAAACCAGAGCTGGCTTTTCTGCCCGAATACTGTTCCAATATCATATGAAATCCGTCTACGGTTTTTGTAAGGATTCAGTCCCAAAAGAGTAACATTCCCGCTGTCCGGATAAAGGATACCGGTAATAAGTTTGATGGTTGTGGATTTTCCTGCGCCGTTCGGACCGATAAATGCAAGGATTTCCCCTTTTTCAACAGAAAAATTGATTCCATCAACTGCATGAATTGTCTTGATTCGGTTCCCTGATTTGGCCTGCTTTCCCCTATTCCTCATGCGGAATGTTTTTCTGAGTTCCTCAACTTTCAGTATTGTATTCACATTGTACCTCCCCGATAGTTGGACGCTTTGTAAAAATAAAAAAGCCCGTGAATCTGTGAGGATCCACGGGCTGTATCAGCTGATAGTATAATTCTATACCGACACTCTCCGTGGAATAGTATCCGGGTACACGACTGCAATTTTAAGAGTTTGATTTAGTGAGAATATTGATAAATATGTCGTAAATGTTTGTGTCAGCATACTATATTTATACACGAGGGTTTATTTTGTGACAAGAGTCTTAACAGTAAACAGGTCAAAATATAGTACAAAAATATATTCCTGGAAATCTGGAAGTAGACAGACCAGTTATGCTACAATATCAGGTGCAGGTTTATGTTCAGCACATTGCTGGGATTGAATTCCTGAATGGAGGCAATAATGAACAAATATAGATATAAAGCAATCATAGTGATGATTTTGATTTTTATAATTGGGTCGGGCTGTCAGCTTTGGGGAGCTCCGGAACCAGACGATACCATTGAAATTCTGAAATCAGACATTCCCCGGGATAATCCGGATTCCGTATCGCTTGATGATATTCTCACCTCTTCTGACAATGTAAATAGTTTTGCCGTATCTCTCTACAACCAGATCAGCAATACTGAGGGAAACATTCTTTTTTCGCCCTACAGTATTCACATTGCAATGGCTATGACCTATGCAGGGGCAAGGAACCAGACTGAACAGGAGATGGCTGAAACTCTTTTATTTACACTTGGGCAGGAGGGTACTCACTACTCCCTGAATGCATTGGACAGCAGGCTTGTGAGTGTTGATGAAACAGATACGGGCAGTTTTCTGTTTCGAACAGCAAATTCTATCTGGGGACAGACCGGGATGCCTTTTTCCCAACCATTTCTAGATATACTTGCCGGGAATTACGGGGCAGGGCTGCGCCTGCTGGATTTTGCTTCACAGCCGCAGCCCAGTAGATTGATTATCAATGACTGGGTAGCGGAGCAGACCGAGGATAAGATTCAGGATCTCCTTCCATCCCAGGCGGTTACCAGTGATACGCGAATGGTTCTTACTAATGCTGTCTATTTTAAAGCAGCATGGGGGAATCAATTTGAGATATCCTGGACAACCCGGAAACCCTTTTATTTGCTGAATGATACAGAAATATCTGTATCCATGATGAATCAGGAGGAGCAGTTGGGGTATGCGGCAGGTACCGGATGGACAGCAGTTGAATTACCGTACGTAGGGTATTCTTCTTCTATGGTAGTAGTAGTTCCTGATGATTTTGTCTCTTTTGAGCAAAACTTAACGAGTGATACGCTTCATGCTATTGTTGAAAGTTTGTCTTACACTACGGTAAACCTTACCCTGCCAAGATTTTCATTTACAAAAGAACTGGCCTTGAATGATACGCTTGCAGCCATGGGCATGCCGACGGCGTTTAGTGACAGTGCCGATTTTACCGGTATGAGTGTGGGTGCTAATCTGGCTATCTCTGATGTGCGGCATAAAGCGTTTATAGATGTAAACGAAGAGGGGACGGAGGCTGCCGCAGCAACAGCGGTTGGGATCTCATTGACGAGTCTGCCTCCCGCTTCAATTCCGGTCGATATTGATCGCCCCTTCATATTTTTTATTCGGGATATGGAGACTGGAACGCTCCTTTTTCTCGGCAGAGTGGTTAATCCGAATTTGTCTGAATGATCTCCAGCATATGAGCGACTGCCTTTTCTTTGTTCTGTGTGAAATCTGATCCGGTGTCAAAGAATGGAATCGCATACATTTCACACTGTTCAAACATCAATTTACTTTCATTAATAAATTGACCGATTATCTCCTGCATCTTCTCATCGTCAATATCAATTGTCCAATCCACTTTTCTTTGATGATTTCTGACATCCGCTAATTTCTCTTTAGCGCTCAGGTTTGGATATCCCAGATAGATAATTGGGGTCTTTGTCTCTCCGAGAAACTTCACATAGTCAGCAGGAAAAAGCTGGTATACATCAATTATTCCATTGATCTCTTCATAGTTGATGTGTTCGATGAACTCTGCGATGAATTTGGCAAGTTTTGGACTGAATTCGATGTTATAATCATAATGCCCTATACCAATTTCGGGGTAGAGATTTTCCAGAGTTGTTATAATGCTGTCAAAAGGAATAATGCTGAAGTTTGTTAATGAACAGAGACGTTTTGCAACCGTGGATTTTCCGGATCGGGAAGCTCCTGCTATGATCACAACCATTTTGTACTCCTTGCTAACAGGATGGGAAACAAAAAAAGCTAACTTGTAAAAACAATATTAATAATATGAGGCGCTTTCAAAAATACCTATTTTTGAAAGCGCTACCTTGGAATAAGATGCTTTGCATCTTATTCTTAAAAGTATGCATAGCATACTTCGATTTGTGAAGTTTTCTGAAGTTATGTAATTACATTATACATAACAAGTTAAATCATTCATCAGAAAAC
>JABMQR010000200.1 GCA_013202335.1 Bacteroidota bacterium | reverse complement strand
TTTGGAAGACGAAAATAAAGATTTAATAGCAAAAGAAGCTGCTAAATTGATTAGTGATGGTGATACTGTTTTTATAAATGGAGGATCTACGACTTATCATATTTTTAAATATATTACTAATAAAAATGTAAAAATAGTTACTACAAATGCCAGCTGCTTTGGTCAGATAAATAATCCTGAAATTGAACTTATTTTAGCCGGGGGACTATACTATCCCCAATCAAATTCGTTTTATGGAGGGTTTACCAATAATATTCTGAGCCAGATAAATGGAAGTAAAGCAATTCTTGGTGTTCACGGTATTAGCTGCCGCTATGGAATAACAACCCCCATGCAGCATGCAGCTGAAACATATAAAATTATGATGGACAGAACAATGGGAGATGTAATTATAGTAGCGGACCATCGTAAAATAGGACTTGTTTCAGATTTTGTTACTGCGCCTGTAAACAGAGTTAATACCTTGATTACCGACTGGTTTATAGATAATGAATACATCAGAGATTTTGAAAACCTTGGAATAAAAGTAATCCAGACAAAACCTTTTGAATAAATATCTCCATCTTGTACTTTTAAGTACATAATTACTAATATATTTGTACTTAAACAAACAATTTTTTGATTTTCTATTTGACAGATTTAGAAAAGCAGGTTAATCTTCTTCTAGATGTTCGTATGCGAACATCACAGGGCTTTGATTTTTAATTAAAAAAATCCCTGTTTTTAATCACTATCATTAAAAAGGAGAATCAAATGCAAAAAAAAGGATTATTGATTGTTGTAAGTATATTATTACTTTCAACAATGGCAGTTTTTGCCGCCGGAGAAAAGGAATCCACTGGTGAAAGCGACTACAAACTTGTGTTAAAGCTCAGCCATGTATTCAGCCCGGCAGAACAGCTTTCAATTTCTATGGATGAAGTAGCTCAAAGTATTCTGGAAAAAACAAATGGTGCTATAGAAATTCAAACTTTCCCACAGGCTCAGCTTCCTGCCTACAAAGAAGGCGTTGAACAGGTTGTCAGAGGAGCAAATTTTATCTCAGTTGAAGACCCATCATTCATTGGTGATTACGTTCCTGACTTTAAAGCTCTTTATGCCCCTATGCTCTACCAAAGTTTTGACGAGTATGTAGAGTTAGTAAAAAGAGATATCGTAAAAGATATGATTGCTGAAGCCGAGGAAAAAGGTATTAAAATACTGGCTCTTGATTTCATCTACGGGTTTAGAAATATTATTACCAGTAAAGTAATCAGAACTCCGGCAGATTTAGCAGGAGTTAAACTCAGAACTCCAGGATCAAAATCCTACATTGACACTATTACAGCTATGGGTGCTATTGCAACTCCTCTTCCCTGGGGAGAAACTCTTTCTGCAGTACAGCAGGGTGTTGTAGATGGTCTGGAAGGATCAGAATTCACCAACCTGGGAACAAAAGTATATGAAGGTCCTACTAAAAATGTTGCCACAACAAGACACATTCTTGGCACCTGCGGTGTTTATATCTCTACCGATGTTTGGGCAGGGATTCCTGAAGAATATCAGCAGATTATTCAGGAAGAATTCACCAAAGGCGCAGATCACATGGTTAATCTCCTAAAATCCCAGCATGGAGACGTAGTTAAAGAACTCGAATCTTATGGGGTTAAGTTTAACGAAGTAGATGGAATGGCGTTTAGAGAAGCATTAAAACCTCTTTATAACGAACAGCCTGGGATGACTCCCGGTATATTTGAATCCATTTTCTCAGAATTGGATTCCATGCGATAGATCTCAATATTTTAGTACAGGGCGCACTGAACTGTAGTTCAGTGCGCTGCTTAATTTAGAAGGATAAACAATGCGAGAAATTATTAAAAATATCTTTCAACATTTTGAAGTCCTTCTTAGTGGACTTTTTTTATCGATTACCGTTCTGGTAGTAATCCTGAATGTAATTCTTAGATATGTTTTTAACGGGGGCTTTTTCTGGGTGGAAGAAGTAGCCACATCCTGTTTTATATGGAGCGTTTTTATTGGTGCTGCTGCAGCTTACAAGCATAAAATGCATATTGGCATCGATTTAATTACCAAGCTTTTTCCTGAAAATATCCGGGAAATTATATCAGTTTTTATAAATTTACTCATGGTTACCATAAATGGATATATTTTCTATCTTAGCATACTTATGATCAGAGCAAATACTCTAAAAAGAACTCCTGTATTAGACATACCTTCAATGTATATAAACATGGCAATATCTGTAGGTTTTGGACTAATTACAATTCATGCTGTCCAATTCCTTTTTAAAGAGATTCATCTCCTTTTAGGATCTCCTGTAATAACAAGTAAAGAAAAGTAAGGAAGCAATTATGTCTATTTTTCCTATTGTAATAGTTATGCTACTCTATTTCTCCAGTATCCCAATTGCATTTGCCCTGTTGGCAGCATCCCTTGCCTATTTTACATTTGGAGATGTGGGAACACCACCGGATCTTATTCTTCAAAAATTTATAACTTCAGCTTCATCTTTCCCCCTACTGGCAGTTCCATTTTTTATTATGGTAGGAGAAATTATGAACTTCTCAGGAATAAGCTCCAGCCTCATGAAATTTGCGGATGTTCTTACAGGCCATATGAAAGGTGGTCTGGCTCAGGTTAATGTTGTTCTTAGTACAATGATGGGTGGAATATCCGGTTCAGCTAACGCTGATGCAGCCATGCAGTCAAAGATTCTGGTTCCGGAAATGACAAAAAGGGGATATGACAAGGCATTTTCTACTGCTATTACAGCTGCCTCATCATCGATAGCCCCTGTAATTCCTCCAGGGATTAATCTTATTATTTATGCCCTAATTGCCCAGGCCTCAGTAGCAAGGATGTTTATAGCCGGATATGTTCCCGGTCTTCTTATGTGTATAGCACTAATGGTTACTGTTAATTTAATCTCCAGGAAAAGAGGATACCTGCCTACAAGAGATAAGATGTCTCCTCCAAAAGAGATCTTTAAACAGCTAAAAGAATCTATCTGGGCATTACTTCTTCCCTTTGGTATTATTTTAGGAATTCGTTTTGGAATATTTACTCCTACAGAAGCAGGAGCTATAGCTGTTCTATTTTGTACCATTGTTGGCGTATTTTTCTATAAAGAACTAAAATGGAAACACTTTCCTATTATTATAAGGAATACAGTTTATGCTACAAGCTCGGTAGTATTAATCATTGTAGCCGCCTCTGTTTTCGGACAGTATTTAACCTGGGAGAGAATTCCTTATCAGCTGACAAAAGCCCTAATGACTTTTTCGGGATCTCCATGGTTAATGCTGGTAATTATCAATATATTTCTCCTTCTTATGGGCATGTTCCTGGAAGGTGGGGCAGTTTTAATAATTGTGGCACCACTACTGGTTCCTGTCATGACAAACATGGGTATCGATGTCGTCCACTTTGGATTAATCATGATTGTAAATATCATGATTGGGGGGATCACACCACCTTTTGGTTCAATGATGTTTACAACCTGCACAATTACTCAGGTATCAGTAGGCGATTTTATGAAAGAAATTTGGCCATTTATTATTGCTCTGATTCTTGTACTAATAGTTGTAACCTATATACCGGCTGTTGTTATGTTTCTGCCAAATCTTCTTTAAGAAATTGGGCCTTAATATTTGATCTTATTTAACTCACACGGCGTGAGTGCCGTACCAGGTACATTTTCCACAAACGGCCATATTTTTTAGGGGAAGGACTGCGGTGCCATGTAACCGTCAATCAAACCCCACCTTAAAAGGGTGAAGGAAATAATCCATACTATCTCAGTAGGAGGAAAGTATGGAA
>JABMQR010000199.1 GCA_013202335.1 Bacteroidota bacterium | reverse complement strand
GGTTTCTCTCCGCTCCCAGGGAAATATACCGTGATATTCTACAGGCAAAGCACCTAACCGATATCGCATCATCAGGGCTTATCCAGCGTGCTTTTGACAACTACCTGCGCTTAGGTGAATGGGAACAGCACCTTGACCAGATACGGAATCTCTTCCACCGGCGGCAGAGCAGACTGCTTAAGGCAGTCAGAAACCAACTTCCATCTTGTACACATTTCGAAGCCCCGAACGGGGGATTAAATCTCTGGATTCCCCTGCCTCAGGGCATCCGGGCATCAGATGTCTATAAGGCAGCTGCACATGAGGGGGTACTCTGCACCCCCGGCAATGTATTTTGCGCTGGAAACAGAGACTATAATGACCACCTGCGCCTGAGTATTGCAGCGGTTGCCGAAGAGCAAATAGATAAGGGGATCAAGACCATCGCACAAGTCCTGCATAATTTACAAACCAGCTCCAGGGGTACTGATTATATCAGCCCGCTTATGTGAGGACCTGAGAGAGACATGTCCATCAGGGCAGTACTGGTTTTACCAGATCTCCACTATCTGTGATACATTGATACTCCTGCTTGTACCCGGCAGCGGGAACTTTTCGCTTTCAAGCACACAAAGAACTTGTTCTGCTGAACCGCCAGAATAAGTCACTTTCAGATTAGTGGAAATCACCTCATCAGGAACCATAATCCGTATGCTGAGTGAACGGTAATCTGATTTTTTGCAATGAATTGAGACCAAGAGAACCTCTTCATGGAAGCTATAAGCCATATTCAGAGATGTTACTGTCCCATCTTTATAAAAAAATCCCTCGCCGCCATCACACTCATACTGTCCGGTTCCGGAACTGTCACCACTGCCTCCGGCACACACAAAAAAATCAATCTCTGTTAACGGATCACCAATATCAGCATGTCTGCTTAATGGAACAAATGAACCTTCCCGAAAGAATATCGGCGTACTTTCTCCTGAAAAATTAACTTCAAGATCACTATTTCCTGCTATCCATTTTCCCGAATAGGGATCATACCAGCGTCCCGGAGGAATGTTCACAATTTGTTTCTCTTTCCCCTCTTCCATTTTTGGTGCCTGCATAATTGCAGCCCCAACCATGAACTGGGAAGCCTGTGCAAAGTATCCGTCAAATTCATAGAGTAATGGTCGAATAACAGGATCTCCGGTTCTTTCCAACTCGATAAAAAGATTATAGAGATAGGGTCGAAATGCGTATCGGGCACGAATATACTCACGAGTTATATTAAGCACATCCTCTCCAAAAGCCCAGGGCTCCTGTCTGGCTGTGCCGTCAGCACTATGATTACGGAAAAAGGGGAAGAGAAAACAGGTTTTATGCCAGTCTATAAAATTCTCCGGTTCGGCATCGCAGCCAAATCCGCCTATATCAGAACCGGCAAAGGGTACACCTGACAACGAAAGGCTCAACTCCATTTCGACAGCCTTACGCAGATGATGGTAATTTGAATGATTATCCCCTGTCCAGACTGCTGCCTGGCTATTAATCCCAATAAAACCGCTTCGGGTAAGAATAAACGGCCTTTTCATCGGTTCAGCATCCAAAAGTCCTTTCCGAACAGATTTTGCCATGCCATTTGCATACTGGTTATGATAGCTCTCATGTGAAAGTGTTCCATCAGAAAACCGCATCTCACTCAACTCAGCAGAACCCGTACTGGGATCATTCATATCGATCCAAAACCCTGAAACCCCAAGCTTAACCAGTTCTTCAGTCCTCCCGGCCCACCATGTTTTTACCCGTTCCAATGAAAAATCAGGGAAATGAGATGCTCCCGGCCAGACAAACCCTACGTAGGGCATACCCTCTGAAGTCAGGCAGAACATGTCATCCTCCGTCCCTTCCCGACACACATCATACTTCTCTTCCCGCTTAATACCGGGATCGAGAATAGGAACAATTTTTCGTCCATAACACCCTGTAACAGATTTGAATGTTTCTGAAGGATTTGGAAATTTCTCTTTATCAAATGTGAATATTTTATATTCATCCATATAATCAATATCCAGCCAAAGCCCATCACAGGGAATCGCCAGTTCAGATAATTTCTCTTCCAAATGCTCGAGGTCACCTGCAGATCCATACCCCCACCGGGATTGCTGATAGCCGAGAGACCATAACGGCGGTCTTGGAACTCCACCGCACAGCTGCTGCAGCTTTCTTGTCACTTCAGCAGGACTTTTCCCGACAATTAAGTAGAGATCAGGTATTCCATCGGTTGATCCGGTATAAAAATAGGGTTCATCCTGTCCTGAATCCTTTACTCCTTCAATTACCTGCCTTGCTCCTGTATCCATAAATACCGGGTAAGGATTATGTACAAGCATTCCCACCCAGGCATCCTGCGCAGTATGAATAAGCATATATGGGATTGAAATATACATGGGGTCGGTAGCACCGAATAATCCGTCATCATCCGAAAAATCCCCCCATACATCGGTATTCCAGAATTTAGTCCGGACACCCGACTTTTCAAACCCTATATTCTTTTCACCCATCCCATAGAAACGATTTGAAGGTGCAAGATCAAAACAAAATACCCACTTTTTTCCGCACAGTCCGAATGCTGAGTTTTTTCTGGTTTTCAGCAGTTCCTTCCCGCAAAATGATAAAGAAAGTTCCCCTTTCTGACTCACCTCAAGATACCCTGATGAGTCTACACTTTTAAACTGAACTAAGGCCAAATCTGTCTCTTGAGGTGGTGTTTCCCAACGCCCACAACCATTTCCTTCAGCAGAAACCCTGTAGACGTCACTACCGAGATCATCCCCTTTCATCCTGATATTTCCATCAAGTAAATCATTGTGGTCTTGTTCAAACACGAAATTAAACGGGTGTTCTATTTTATGGAAATACATTTTCAGCTCCTACAAGTCAGCAATTGCGGTAATAAAAAGTTGGTCATCCAACGGCCATTCAGCAGCAGCTGATCTGTAGAGAGGAATCAGCTCAATCCCCGCCTCACGCTCAGTCCAAACCGGTCCGGATAATTGCTCCCCCGTCCATACATCAATCCACTCTCCTGCAGGGAGATAGACTTTTCGTGATTCTGCACCCTCAAAAAGAATTGGTGCAACCAGTAGTGCCCGTCCAAAAAGATACTGATCTTCAATAGTACATGCCTGCAGATCTTCGGAATTGTCCAGTAGTAACGGACGCATCATAGGTTCACCAGTCCGGCAGCAGTATTCCGCCTCCTGCAGCAGGTACGGCAGCATGGTGCATCGCAGCTTTGCGTACATACGATAAATATCTACAACTTCAGGTGTATTATTCCGTTCTGCAATATTCCACGGAGTCCTGTCTACATGAGGTTCTGTATGATCATGAAACTCTGAGTGATACTGCATTACCGGTGAAAACGCAGCCGCAGCTGCAGACCGGAGGTAGAGTTCAGATGATGGGATATCACCGCTGAACCCGCCAATATCCCATCCAATAAAGGGAATACCCGAAAGTCCAGCATTCAGCACTGCATTAATTACCCCACGATAGGATTCCCAGGAGGATCCCTGATCTCCAGTCCAATGGCAGGGAAACTTCTGAGCTCCTCGATTACCGGATCTGCTGAAAGTGGCTCCGTCCTGCCCTTTGCTTTCCTTAAGATACTCATGATATGCACCAATATAGGAGTTCGGATATGCATTAAGCATCTCTGTTCCTGTTTTCTCATTGCTGAATCGTGTATCTTCTCCCCAAAGGTGCTCACCCCCATCAGTCTTGAATCCATCTACCCCGCACTCTTTCACGAGATAATTACGCTTTTTGAACCACCATTCGGCAGCCTTGTGATTGGAGAAATCCATAAGCAGGCCTGTTTGAAACCAACCCGGCCGTACATAATAAGGAGTTCCATCAGCCTCTTTCACACAGAAAGAGTTATCTACTGCATACTGCCAATCAGCTTCATGCTGTGCATTCGGCCATGAAGATCTTTTAATAATGGGAATTTGCCAGAGAACAAGCTTCATACCTAGTTCGTGAAGTTCATCAGACATAGCCTTAGGATTATCCCAGTATATTGAGTTTTCAAATGATAAATCACTGTAGGAAAAAGGGAGTTCCGGATTCTTTGGACGATACTCTGCACCATTCCAGATATAGAAAGTGGTCTCATCACTCCAGGCTTCTATCACAAGAACAGTAGCCGGAATATCAAGTCCCGCGGTTTTTCGCGCCTCTGCCAGCACACGGTCCTGCGTATTCCACTCATTACTGCTCATCCAGGGACCAAAAATCCACTCCGGCGGCATCACCGGCAATCCGGAAGTTTTTGAATAGGCTGAAATAATCTCAACGGGTGTCCCGGTATATATATAAGAGACCAACCCTACTTCTTCATGCATCTCTATCTGCATTTTCCAAAAACGGGCATCAGTTGCACAGAGGTCATAGATAATTCTATGATCATCAGCAGTATAAAAACCTCTTCCTTCCGAGGTAAAGAAAAATGGTACCGGCATATAACTTTTCAGCTGCTGATTTTTGTACTGTTCAAACACCGTTGAATGAATAATCTGACCACGTTGATTTACCTTGTTATAGCGCTCACCAAAACCGTAGAATTTTTCATCTGCACCCGCTTCAAAAGCCAGATTCACTTGAAATACTTCACGATCGGAAGTTGCAAGAATCTCGATGGGACCGCAATGTTTCAGGACCTCAACTCCGTTTTCAAGGAGTATAAGATTAGGCCCATTATCACTGTTATCAAAATTCAGTTCGTAATTGCCGATAACCTTTTTTGTATAAAGTGATTTTTCACCAACATTTTTTTTATCAGATGGATTCTTATAATTCAGCTCTGCGGTAAGTTCCTGACGAATACGTTTGTCGCCATCCGGAATAAATTCCCAGCTGACTGCGCAGGAACTATCTTCATTGGTGTATAACACTATGTTATCTATAAACTGGATTTGATCGCAGGTTATTCTCTGCATCGGCATATATGAGAAATTCTCAGATTCAATTATGCCCTGACCGGTAAATGCTTTTAATGTATAAAGGACTCTTTTACCGGCTTCAGTTCCGGGAATCATTGCCACCCAGGCATGCTCAAACCCACTGTGCCCCACACTATCGGTATTTCCAATACACAAAGCATCAACCTGATGAGTTGTATCCCAATCATCGTTGGTCCAGAGGAGAAACACACTCTCTGCAGGTTTTGGTTCTACCACAAAGCCTATTGAAACTGGTTCACCTGCAGAAGGGTAACGGGGAAACCGTTCATAAGCTTTCTGATAGTATGGTTGTTCATTTCCCAGTGGCCGGTGCAAAATTGCACTTGGCAGAATCGCACTTGGCTGAATCGCACCTGGCTGAATCATGCTGGTATTATCCTTGTACTCCATCTATATATCCTTTAGAATTAAGTTTGTTTTAAGAAAAAAGTCTGCGGACAGCGGCCAATCCACTGCCCGCAGCTTTTATGGACGTCATCGTTTGGAGTACTGTTAAGCAAATTCCTTACAGTTTGACGTTCGCGACGGCCTCTTCCTGTGCCTGATCAAGTGCATCCTGTGCTGAGAGGAGGCCGTCTCTTGCCATTTCAATTTTTGTGTTGACAATATTGGTAAGTTCAGCAAATTTCTCGAGTGCCGGGGGTTTTACCGCATACTCAAGTGAGTTGAGAACTGCAATTTTATTCTCCGGAGGTGTATCATTGATATACCTCTCCATAATTGCAGGATCTGCTACTGTAGGAAGTTCCCACATTGCTTCAAGTCTCATATCAACTGCCGCTGGTGCAGATGCAAGAAAGTTGAGCAGCATAAGAGCCTCTTCCGGGTTTTTCGTGGTAGTACTTACACAACCAACATTCCCAAAGAAGTGTGTAGCTTTTGAAAGATTTCCGGGTTCAACTTCAACGCCCCAGGGAAAGTCAGCACGTTTCTGAAGATCGTTAAATGCCCATACACCATTCAGCCACATACCCAGTTTGTTCTCAATAAAGAGATCACTTTCCGGTCGGTCAGCCTGTTCTTCACGGGTCGGCATTACATGATATTTGTAAACCCTGTCCAGCATATACTGAAGAGTAGCTACATTTTCTTTACTGTTAATAGTAAATGCTTTTCCATCAGGAGTCATAAGACCTCCGCCGTTCTGCTGTGATACTTTGTAAAATTCCCAAAATTGAATCGGGTTATACATACCCCAGATATCATCACCAAGTGCTGAAATCTTCTGTGCTGCGGCAAGGGAATCGGCCCAAGTCCATTCCTGAGTCGGGTAATCCAAACCGGCCTGATCAAACAGATCCATGTTATAAACCAGTACTACGGTAGAGAACATCAGTGGTACTGCAAGAAGTTCACCATCAAAACTTACTGCATCCAGTAAACCTGGACTGTATACACTCTTGTCGAGTCCGGTAGAAATAAACAGGGGATCTATGGGGCGTAGTGAACCACGTGTTGCATGTGCAAGAAAGTTCTCCATGTTGAGTTCAAATGCATCAGGGGCATCATTTCCGGCAATTCTGGTCACGAGCTGTGTCCAGTAATTGTCACCATATCCCATTGCTTCATTCTCAACAGAGATATTTGGATTCTCTTCCTCAAATGCAGCAATCATAGCCTGAAGGACTTCCGCATTCTGTTCTCCGGCTGAGAAGTTGTTGTACTTGATGGTTACTGCAGAGTCACCTTCATCTGATCCTGATGCAAAAAGTGGTGCAGCTGCTGCAAGCAGCACGATACAAAGCAAATATATTGCCTTTTTCATAATTCTACTCTCCTTTAAAGGTAGTGTTTCCCGCATACTGCGGGATATATACGTAATCAGCAGACCTGATAATACATCAGCCTCCTGTTTCCGCCCTACATTCACTCGGTCTAGCCTTTAAGCCCACCGGTAGCGAGCCCTTCCTCTACATAACGCTGTGCAATAATATAGACTATAACTATAGGTATGATGGATATGAGCGCTCCTGCCATCAAATAATGCTGATAATTCCCAAACTGTGTTCCCATATTCCCCAACCCCAGCTGCAGAGTCCATTTCTTTCTATTTGTAAGGACAATCAGCGGCCAGAGAAAATTGTTCCAGGCACCCATAAAATTAAACAGTCCCATAGTAAACAGCACAGGTCGGGATAATGGAAGCATTATCTGTACAAACACCCGGTAGAGACTTGCTCCATCCATGGTTGCCGCCTCAAGGTAGGAGTTGTCAATTCCGATCATATTCTGCCTTATAAAGAAAATCGCAAAGGCATTGCAGAGCGCCGGTAAAATAAGAGCCGCATAAGTTCCCAACAGACCTAATTCTTTGAGAATAATAAAGTTTGGTATCATAGTAACAGTTCCCGGAATCATCATTGTGATAAGAAATACCGAGAACAGCTTTTCTCTCCCCTTAAACTCTATTTTTGCAAAGACAAAAGCGGCCATTGCTGAAGAGAGTAATGGAAGTATGGTAAGCATAATGGATACATAAAAACTATTGAGGATTGCCCTGCCGAAATTGATATTAGTTAAGGAAAAAATTGCTTCATAAGCCCTAAGACTCGGTTCTTTCGGGATCCAGCGAATCGGGATAGTGTGAATAGCCTCTTGTGCTTTCAAAGAGGTGCTAATCATCCACAGAAGTGGAACCAATGCCGCAAGTGCTACAATAGTAAGTATGGTATAAAATAGTATTTTCTGAATTTTCACTTTAGCTGTCATAGTTTACCCACTTTTTCTGCAGCTTAAATTGTGTGACCGTTGCAATAAAGATTATAATAAACAGAATCCATGAAATGGCGGATGCATACCCCATATTGAAATAGGTAAAGGCATTGCGGTACACTTGTTCAACAGGTACCCGGGTAGCCCCCGCAGGACCCCCTTCAGTCATAATAAAGATTGATTCAAACACCTGAAATCCATTTATGACATTAACTACAATTAGCAGAAATATTGTCGGAGATATAAGCGGCAGCGTTATCCTGCTGAACTTATTCCACCAGGATGCTCCATCTATCCGGGCAGCTTCATAATAGGTAGCATTAATGCCCTTTAAGGCCGCAAGAAGGATCAGGGCATAATAACCGGTATCTTTCCACACCGCAGCCATCACGACTCCCGGCATTGCCCAGTATCTGTTAATCAGCCAGGATGGACCTGAAATACCAAAGACCTGAAGCCAATTATTGATCAGCCCATATTTACCATTCAACATCCAACGCCAGATCAATGCTACAGCCACCCAGGAAGTTATAACAGGAATATAGAGCATGATTTTATAGAAACTTTTACCTTTGAAACTTTTTACAAGAATAAGTGCTTCACAAATTGAGGTAAGAAGAACTATAGGAATATAGAGCCCCATATAGTAGAAAACATGGGAGTATTGTTCTGCCAGATCCTGTGTCTTGAAATATTTTATAAAATTATTAAATCCCAGGAATTCAATGGAACTTAATGGTTTGAGAGGATCATATTCAAGAAAACTAATTACCAGAGAGCTTATTATGGGAAGAAGAAAAAATATTACAAGCCCCAGCATTGAGGGAAGGAGAAAAATTACTATCGCCATTCGTTTCTGTCGTTCGTTTCCAATATACATGAGTGCTCCTACACAGTTGGCTTAGAAAAAAACTCTTTAATTGCCAATGTGGCAACCCCGCGTACCCAGTGATCGGTATCAGGCTGCAGCACATGGATATCGATATCCTTAGCCAGCTCATATACGGTATTCTCAGCAACAACTTCTTTCATTCCATCCATAAACAGATGTGCAGCTCCGGCACGCTCGCCGCCAATTATCAGCGCTTCGGGGTCAAAAAGGTTTATCAGTGTTGAAATTCCGGCTCCAAGATATCGGCCGGCCAGCACGAATGCTTCCTGACATACAGTGTCACCTTTTTCAGCTAATTCGGTTAACTTTTCAATTGATAAGTTTCTTCCGGTTTGTTTCAGCACATAACGTACAATGGCGTTATCAGAGGCAAATGCTTCCAGACAGCCCTTTTTTCCGCATGAACAGATTGGAGATTCTTCTCCATAAGCTATTTTAATATGACCGAACTCACCTGCTCCATGATGGTGACCCCGGTATAAACTTCCCTGGAGTACAATTCCCAACCCAATTCCTTCGCCTACGGTTACACAGAGGTAATTACTGTAGGGTTTTCCCACCCCAAAAAACTTCTCTCCAATAGCGAATGTATTTACATCATTTTCCAAATAGACAGGAGTTCCAAAGTGTTCTTCCAGGACATTTCCTATGTGTACGTGTTTCCATTCCAGAATTGAACTTTCAAGAAGAATCCCATTTGCACTGTCAATCCTTCCGCTCATACCTACCCCGATTCCTAATACTTTCTGATTTCCGGAACTTTTGGCACCAGCTAATGTTTGGCTGGAACTGATCAGTTCCTGAATAAAAACTTTCAAATCGTCCATATAGATCTCAGGTTCCAGATGCCGGGGAACCTGAATATGCTTCTTCATGAGGACTTCTCCTCCGAGATTCACCACTGCACCAATTATCTCCCCTTCCATCAGCTTAAGCCCTATTACGATACCTGCATGAATATTCAGTTCAAGTAATACCGGTTTTCTTCCACCTGATGAGATACTTTTTCCTGTTTCGGAAATAAGATTCTGCGCAATCATAATCTCGCAGATTGCAGAACAGGTAGATCTTGAAAGACCTGTTCTCCGGGAAATCTCTATTCTGGAGATAGGTCCTGCTTCACGAATGATATCAAGAATTATTCCATAATTGAGTTTTTTGATCAGATCATTATCACCAGTTTTCACTTGGAATCCTTTTGTTTAACTTTGTTTTACCGTCGAACAAACAAAGTTTACACCTGATAATTCAATCTGTCAATGTTTAATCATGAAAATAATTACGCTTTTTTTTGGAGATTATTTTCGGATCTCAGGACCATCATCAACCCAGTCCAGAAGCCGTTTATCACCATCCATTGTCCGTATTGCAGTAATATCCTGTGATACTTCAAGAGTTCCCTCATACTCACACTCACCCTCATTCGAGTAGAGGGCAAAATACTGTATAAGAATATACTTGCTCCCCATGGTAATCCTGAAATCAGCAGAGGTCTGCCTTTTCTCCCGAAAAGCCGTAAGGATTTTCTCAACAACAGCAACACTTTTCGGCGGGTGACAATTGTGTACTTTTCTTCCAATTATTGCCCGGGTACGCAGGAAAATCCTATGGGCAGGAGTACTGAAAAATACCACCCGGTCATCTGCATCAATCAGCGTAAGATCAACCGGAAGATTATTAAATATGCGAATAAGCTGCTGTACTGATGGAGTACCTGTACCGAGATCCACAGTACCATCATTAACCCTACCCGCACCAATATTTCCGGAAGCTTCCACCGAACCGGATTCCAGCTGGTCAGATGCCAGAAATTCCCAGGCTTCAGCAGGGATTCGGTGAAAAACCGCAGGCAGCAGAACAAACTCCTCACGGAATATCATACCCCTGATATCAAAGAATAATTTACCAGCAAGCTTATTGACTTCAGAGAGTGATGGATCAAACTTTTCAAGTTCAACTACAAACTCTTTTACATTGGAACGAATATCATCATGAATAGCCCACATCAACTGTGTGCAGCGGCTCTCTCCAATATATTTTTCGATTACCGGGAAGAGGACCAGCTCTTTCCCCCCATAATGATCGAACATTATACTCAGCCGTATCACCTCTTCTTTCAATCTCCGGAATTGCTGTATGAGAATAACTGAACCATTCCCGGACTGAATCTCTTTGAGAATAGTTCGAATTTTCTCCATACAGCCATCTATCTGCCTGTTTTCTTCCAGTAGTTTATTGATATAGGGATTGTCATCAGGCCGATCCCACACATGTGCCTTCATAGCATGAGTAAAGGAATTCATCATCCTGCTGACAACGAATTTCACTTCTGACAATTCCGGAATTTGCTGCATAACCGCATCTACAAGCCACATAACTTCAGCGGGAGCTGCTGCTTTAATATCATCACTATATGAATCCCAGAGCTCTTTCAGGGTTTGTCCATTGCGATTAGCTGTTCCTCTCAGGGAAAGACAGAACTCAAGCAGCCTCTCAGTTCTTTTATTATGCAGCAGTTCTGACATACAGCCCTCCAATCAGCTTCTCCAGTGTTTGATCACTCTTGCTTAAAACAGGGATACTAGCACTGCCCAGTACCCATAAAGCATTGCCGGACAACTTAATCACCTTCCAGCAGCGCAAAACCCAAACACATAAACTGAAATTTAGTATATCCCTGCCAGAGCAGCTGATGTCCGGGAGGCGGATCACTGTTGCGTCCTAAATACCCCCCGATCTTTGCTACCAGAAGTACTGCTTCACCCACCATCGACGGAGGGTTTAATCCTTTTTTTTTTGCAAAGGCCTGTAAGGTTCGTAATTCTATATCTGAAAACAGCAGTTCAGCAGGTAACTCAGGAGTTTCCCGACCCAGCAATGTCATCAGCATAATCCGCCAGGCGATAACCAGATTGATACC
>JABMQR010000198.1 GCA_013202335.1 Bacteroidota bacterium | reverse complement strand
TGAATCCGGTACGATTATCCAGCCCGATCATATGTCCATTTTCTTATCCCTTGACTCACAAACAACTTACCAATCTATTATCCCTGAGAATATGGAAAATGTACATGGTACGGCAATAGTAGAAATAATACTTGAATCTGAGATTGATATTAGATTGATATTAGATTGTAGGAGTATTCCTTGCTACTATTTTGTTATGAGTTGTCCCCCTTATTACTTTTTAAGTTTTTGCACGGGCAGGTGGAAGGACTAAAAAAGAGTTGAAGAATTGTTAATTATAAAAAGTAAACCACCGGCTCTGCCGGTGAGACTTGAAGAGGCTCTGCCGAGAGAAGCGAAGATAGTATAAAGTACTCCTTGAGGAGGCTCCCGAAGGGGAGGAATTCACCAAGGAGTACTAATGAAAGATTGGAGAAGCTTAGCACATACGAAGTGGGAATGTAAGCATCACGTGGTATTCGTTCCGAAGTATCGGCAGAAAGTATTGTACGGAAAAAGAAGAGAACGGGTAGGAATAATAATCAGAGATCTGTGCAGACAGAAAGGGGTAGAATTATTAAAAGGGCATGCGATGGTGGATCATATACATCTGTGTGTATCGATTCCCCCGAAGTATAGTGTAGCAATGGTGATTGGATATCTGAAAGGGAAGAGTGCGATACGAATTCATAGGGAAATGCTGGGACGCAAGAAAGGGTTTACGAATTTGCATTTCTGGGTGAGAGGGTACTGTGTGAGTACCGTAGGATTGGATGAGAAGATGATACGAGAGTATATCAGGAATCAGGAGAAGTTGGATCAACAGCTACAGGGAGATCTACATTTTGCAGATGATGATATAGATATGTAGTAGCCCCCTTTAAGGGGGCCTCCTCAAGCTACCGGCTTTGCCGGTAGTACTCTGACTTATTCTGGTTGCAATGAGCTGGAAGCTGCAGATGCAGCTAATACTTGTTTTTCTGGCAATGGTTTAACCATCCCCCCGAGCGACATTACAAATGTTGAGGTATTGGAATAGGATTCGAAACTGTAACGCAGTACTCGATTCTGATCGAGACATATAGCAGCAGATTCTTTTACAAGGCCAGTTCTTCTATCACACCCCGTGCAAAGTATGGTGAAGTTATTCGGATACAAATACATATTGACGCATATTTCAGAAATAGAAATTGCATCAAACCAAAAAATCCTTAATTATAAAGAGTTTTTATAGGTGTTTAGATAGTTTTAGTGTAGTATTGATTTGTGAATAATTGAACTTCCTTATTATCTTGAATGAAATACAACCTCATTCTTGGAATATATTTCGGGAAAAAATCTGGAGACATGCATGGCAAAAACAAATAATAATAACAACAATACCAACGAACCCATTGAACAACAACTCTGGAAAGCTGCCGATAAGCTGAGAAAGAATATTGATGCTGCAGAATATAAGCATATTGTTCTTGGGCTGATATTCCTTAAATATATCTCTGATGCTTTTGAAGAGCTGCATACAAAACTATTACTGGGGGAAGGGGAATACGCTGGCGCTGATTCTGAGGATAAGGATGAATATAAAGCTGAGAATGTCTTTTATGTTCCCGTAATATCCCGGTGGACGTTTCTGCAGGCGAAAGCAAAACAGCCTGGTATCGGGAAAATTGTTGATGATGCCATGGATGCTATTGAGAAAGAAAATCCATCATTACGGAATGTGTTACCGAAAGTCTTTGCCCGGGGAAATCTTGATACTACCAATCTGGGTGGTTTGATAGATCTTGTAGGTAATATTGCATTGGGTACTGCTAAAGCGCGAAGTGCTGATATTCTCGGCCATGTGTTTGAATATTTTCTGGGTGAATTTGCACTTGCTGAAGGAAAGAAGGGAGGCCAGTTCTATACGCCTAGAAGCGTAGTTGAGTTGCTTATTCAAATGCTGGAACCCTATAAAGGAAGAGTCTTTGATCCCTGTTGTGGTTCCGGCGGCATGTTCGTACAATCTGAAAAGTTCGTTGAAAATCATCAAGGTAAGATTAATGACATCTCCATCTTTGGTCAGGAGAGTAACCAGACTACCTGGAGATTGGCAAAGATGAATCTGGCTATTAGAGGAATCGATAGCTCCCAGGTAAAATGGAATAATGAGGGATCTTTTCTGAATAATGCACATAAAGACCTCAAAGCTGATTATGTAATAGCCAATCCACCATTTAATGATAGTGACTGGAGTGGGGATCTCTTACGAAAAGATGGAAGATGGCAATATGGTGCACCCCCTTCAGGGAATGCGAATTACGCATGGATACAGCATTTTATCTATCATTTGAACCCTAATGGACAAGCGGGGTTTGTGTTAGCAAAAGGCTCTTTAACCTCAAAAACTTCCGGAGAAGGGGATATTAGGAAAGCACTGATTGAAGCTCGCTTAGTCGATTGTATCGTCAATCTACCGGCAAAACTATTTCTCAACACCCAGATTCCGGCAAGCCTCTGGTTTCTCAGTAGGAACAAGGCTAATGGGAGACTGCGGAATAGAACTGATGAAATCCTGTTTATCGATGCCAGAAACCTGGGATATCTCATAAATAGAAGAACGAAAGAGTTTACCAAAGAAGATATTTCAAAGATTACTGAAACCTATCATAACTGGAGAAATCCAGACGGAGATTATGAGGATGTAAAGGGTTTCTGCAATTCTGCAAGTGTCGAGCGGGTGAGAGAACTTGATTATGTACTCACCCCCGGACGATATGTAGGTCTTGCTGAGGAAGAGGATGATTTTGACTTCAATGAGCGTTTTAGTAAGCTGAAAGCGGAGTTTGAGGAACAGCTAAAAGAAGAGGAAAAGTTAAACAAACTGATACTGGAAAATCTTGCAAAAATCGACCTGCCTGTGAGAGGCACACAGACGGGGCTGAAAAATGAGAATTTATATGAGTGATAAAAAGCAAATAATTCCAATAGAAAATATTCAAAATCTTATCTTTTCCATACGTGGTTTGCAAGTGATGATCGATAGAGATTTAGCGGAACTGTATCAGGTTGAAAACAAAAGGCTTAATGAGCAGATAAAAAGAAATATAACCCGATTCCCAATGAAATTTCGATTTCAACTCAATGATGATGAAAGAAATGAAGTGGTCGCAAATTGCGACCGGTTCAAAAACCTTAAGCATTCTTCTGTTAATCCCTATGCTTTTACAGAACAGGGTGTATCAATGCTTTCTGCTGTTCTCCGTAGTGAAACTGCTGTTAAAATTAGCATACAAATTATAGATGCTTTTGTGGAAATGAGAAAATTCATCTCTCAAAATGCAAGCTTTTTTCAGAGAATTAATAACATTGAACAAAAACAGATTGCAAGTGATATCAAGCAGTTAGAAACCGACAATAAAATTGACGCTATTTTAGATGCCATTGAAGCAAGAGAGATACAACCCAAACAAGGCATCTTCTACGATGGGCAAATTTTTGATGCCTGGAAGTTTGTCTCGGATCTTATTCGTTCTGCTAAAAAATCAATCGTTTTAATCGATAACTATGTTGATGATACGGTTCTGACTTTGTTTGAGAAAAGAAAAAAAGGAGTCTCTGTTACACTTCTGACAAAGAATATTTCTAAACAACTTACACTTGATATAAAAAAATTCAATAAACAATATTCACCGGTAGAGGTGAAAGAGTTTTCAGTTTCTCACGACCGGTTTCTGATTCTGGACAACATTGAATTGTACCATTTCGGAGCTTCACTGAAAGATCTGGGTAAAAAGTGGTTTGCTTTTTCGAAGATGGATATGGAAGCAGTGGGTATGCTGGAAAATCTGAAGAAGGTGAAGCGAGTATGAGTGAGTGGAGAGATTGTAATCTGAAAGATGTGCTTGGAGATAAAGGATATATCCGAGGACCTTTTGGGTCTGCTTTGAAAAGAGGAGAAATGAAGAAAGTTGGGGTCCCTGTCTACGAACAAAAAAATGCTATCTATGGAGAAAGGAAATTTAGATATTTCATAGATGATGAAAAATTCGAAGAGCTTAAGAGATTTCAAGTTGAAACCAATGATTTAATAATAAGTTGTTCAGGTACAGTAGGGAAAATTTCAATAATTACTGAAAATGATCCTAAAGGTATTATTAGCCAAGCACTTCTGATTTTAAGACCAAATACAAAGAATATTGACCTGCTATTTCTATATTATTTTTTATCATCAAAGAAAGGTTTAAATTTATTGACTCAAGTATCTCATGGATCTGTTCAAATTAATATTGCTGCAAGGAAGATTGTTGAGACTATTCCTTTGTATCTCCCCCCTCTCCCGGAACAAAAAGCAATAGCCGGGGTATTATCAAGCCTTGATGATAAAATAGATCTCCTCCACCGCCAGAACAAAACCCTTGAAGCCATGGCTGAGACACTATTTAGACAGTGGTTTGTTGAAGAGGCGGAGGAGGATTGGAAATTAGTGAAACTTGGGGACTTTGTTACAATGAATAAGTTATCGCTGAAGAAAAATTCCAATATTCTTGAAATTAAATACCTAGATACGAGTTCGTTAACAGAAGGGAAGATAAATGATTTACAGTATTTATTATTGAAGCAAGTTCCTAGTAGGGCAAAAAGACTTGTAAAACATAACGATATTTTAATTTCAACTGTAAGACCCAATCAAAAACATTATGGGATAATAAGAAATCCAGATAATAATCTTATTGTTTCTACTGGCTACTGCGTTATTACATGTAATAAAATTAATCCATATTTTGTGTATGTTTTTCTCACAACATCTGAAATGACAGAATATTTACATTCCATAGCAGAAGGATCTACCTCAACATATCCTTCCTTAAAACCAGAAGATTTAAAAAAACTTGAGTTTCATAATCCTCGACAAGAAACACTGGATGATTTTTCAGTTATATGTCATGGTTTTTGGAATAAAATAGAAAGAAATTATTTACAAATTTCAATTTTAGAAAATCTCCGCGACAACCTCCTGCCTAAATTTATGAGTGGGGAAGTCCGGGTTAAAATATGAATTACAACCCCGATATCCATCATTGCAGATCCATTCGATTAAAAGGATATGATTATTCTCAGGCGGGATCATATTTCATCACAATTTGCACGCAAAACCGATTGTGTTTATTTGGAAGAATTGAAAATAGGGAAATGATTTTAAACGACCCAGGGATCATGATTGAACGTCAATGGCAGGAATTGATATATCGTTTTGATAACATCAAAGCAGATGAATTTATCGTCATGCCCAACCATTTTCATGGAATTGTTAAATTCGTAGGGGTACCCCTTGTGGGTACCCAAAATACGAAACAACAACCAACAACAGGGCAACCACAAGGGATTGCCCCTACGGTTGGGGATGTGGTGGGGGCATTTAAATCATTGACCACCAATGAATATATTCGGGGTGTGAAAAATAATAGGTGGTCACGGTTTAACAAAAAATTATGGCAACGCAATTATTACGAACACATTATCCGTAATGAAAAATCCTGTTATCACATATTAGAATATATACAAAATAATCCCCTGAAATGGCAGGATGATAAATATTATGAACAATTATCCGACACACAGACAGGCAGCAATACACCAACAAGGAAAATGCCATGAAAGAAATTAAGAAAATACCAGACAATCAGATTGCCATATATCAGACCCCTGAGGGGGGTGTTAATATAGAGGTGTTATACGCTAATGAAAATATCTGGATGCCTCAAAAAAGAATGGCGGAACTTTTTGGATGCACTGCTGACAACATCTCGCTTCATCTTAAAAACATATATCAAGAAAAAGAACTCGACGAATCGGCAACTGCCGAGGAATTCTCGGTAGTTCAAGTCGAAGGAAATAGAACGGTTACCAGAAAAATCACATGCTATTCCCTTGAAACCACCATTGCTGTTGGTTACCGGGTAAATTCGGAGCGCGGCACGCAATTCAGACAATGGGCAGTCACCATTCTCCAGAAATATATACATAAAGGTTTCGCCATCGACAGCGACCGCTTTAAATACGGTTCCCGATTCAGTACTAGGTTTTTCGATGATTTGCTTGAAGAAATCAGGGATATTCGCGCAAGCGAAAGAATGGCGTATCAAAAAATTACAGATATTTATGCAACTTCGATTGATTATTCTGGTAAGGCAGAAGATACGAAAATATTTTTTGCCACAGTTCAAAACAAACTACACTTTGCCATTACCGGGCAAACTGCCGCTGAAATTGTCGTCAAACGGGCAGATAGCACTAAACTAAACATGGGATTAACATCATGGCGAAAAGGACCCAAAGGTAAAGTTATGCCAAGTGACGTTTTCACTGCTAAAAATTATTTGAACAAACAGGAGCTTGATCATCTAAACCGTATCGTCACGATGTATCTGGATTTTGCGGAATTACAGGCTGTTCGTACTATTCCAATGTATATGAAAGACTGGATTGAAAAGCTGAATGCCTTTTTAAAGTTCAGTGAATATGAAATTCTGACCAATGCCGGTTCAATTAGCCATGAAGTTGCTTTGGCTTTGGCGAATAAGGAATAT
>JABMQR010000197.1 GCA_013202335.1 Bacteroidota bacterium | reverse complement strand
GTTGTTGCAGAGTCGATTTTTTGAATAGATTTTACACTAGATATTCTATATTGTAAACAAGCAATTTTGCCTGATAATATCGTTAGTTGTTAACTATCAGGTAGATCTGCCTGATAATCAATGGTTGGGCATCTGCACCAAACGGAGAAGAACATGACTAATGAAAAGCAAGTTAGATATATCGTCAAACAGGAAGCTTTGCCTGAAAAATACCCTACCCATATGCATGAGACAGCATTTTGGGAAAGTTTAGGTCGTGCTGTTGCAACATTCGGGTTTCTTGAAGAAGTTTTATCGAAAGCAATCTTTTCATTTACAGCAACAAGGTCATACGCTGAACATGAAATTCAACAGGCTTACTCCCAATGGATTCCTACACTGGAACGAAGCCTCTCTGATCCACTTGGTAATCTGATTGATACTTATGGAAAGTCTGTACGCAACAATCCAAACGCTACAATCGAGAACCTAGATGAACTTCTAAATGAGCTACGAGAAGCATCAAAAATTCGCAATGTCCTCTGCCATGGGTCATGGGGAGCACCTGACTCCAGCGGAGCCTCGATTCCTTTTTTCGTGAATCGACAGAAAGAAGTTTTTGAAACCGCAATTAATTGTCAATTCATTGATCAGGTTCAGCGACATGCTACTGAGCTGGTATGTTCGGTCATTAACACTGTCACTCATATGGGGTGGCAGTTTCCCGGATCAGGTGGCCCTGGAGAGATAATCTGGGATAATCTGAAGTAAGTATGTGGAGTTTTCCTATAATTGATGTTTTTGTCATAAAAGTAGCCCAACAAATTGCTCCACCGGACCTTCTCTGCGCGCCTTGCGGCGCTACGTTCAGGCCGGTGAGCATGGCGTTAGCGTCACCAAGAGAAAGGATAGTCATGAACCCACGAGAACCACTTGAGCTGAGTGAAACATTTCGACATTTCAACTCCCTGATGTGGCAGATACCATCTTGGGGAATCGCTATTGCAACGGGAGTGATTCTTGCCGCAAATGAAATCGGCAAGGCAGCAAGCCCCGGCTGGGAAATCCATACAAGATACGTCCAGGCTTTGGTGATCTTGTTCGGTGTTATTCTCCTTGTTCCTCTGACGATGCTTCATCATCGATTTCGAGCTTATGAAGCGGATTCGGCTCCAAAAGGGCCGCTTCCAAAACCACCGTTTGACCAAGCTCCACATGCCGAACGATACATGCAGTTGGCCTTATGTATGACTACTGCGGGGCTTCTCGCACTCGCGACAATTCAGATCTTTCCCGGACACAAAATCTTGATAGTTATTTTGGCTTTTCTGTTTGGGTTCATTGTATGGATGATTCTCAACAAACTACACAAGTCCGTTGTTGAGGAGATCAAGAAAGCTCGCGGAGAGGATCAAGAAAAAGCTGAGGTAAAGCAATGTCAAAAGAGTCCCTTTCAACAACGGCCAAAAAAGCACTAATAATAACGATAATGCATGTGAAAGGGTCAAATCTTCGTTTGACTTACCTTCTATTTAAAGAAAAGTCAAACGAAGATTTGACCCCCTAATTCACCGGAAGTAACGCCTTTGTGCAAGAACCTGAAAGTTTTGGAAGACCCGTGAAACGATAGGCTTCTATATATAGTCGTTAATTCCTTAATTTTTCATGTTTCGTTTTGTAATCCTCAGTGATATCGGGCAAGATCCCGACAATACCAATGGATAGTTATATGAAATCCTGAGATATTAAACAGTTAGAGCTAAACAATGCAATTCTAATAAGGTGGATGCAAGATAATATTAAGCAAGGGAGCTTTAATATGAATCTAACCCATGACATTCTTTATGTGAATGAAAAACTCTTAACCCATCTTGTAAATATGATAGAAGATAATGGGATCATAACTAAACTTACGAAAAGCAGATCAAAGAGTTCAAAAAAGACAGGAAATATTTTATTGAAATGGTGCTCTCTTAATACGGGTTTTTCTCAAGAAAAAAGCAGTTCAAATGGTTTGAGCGAAGAGTATGCAATAAATTGTCACACTGTTGGCAAAACTTTAATATCCAATCGTAAATTGATAGATTCTATCCCTAATTATTACGCAGCTCTTGAAGGGGAGAAAAGGGGTAAAACGAACAGATTCATTATGATCCAAGGGTATATAACATGGTGTAAGTCTGATAATGATAAAAATTATTCCGGAGATATAGTGATTTACGATTCGCGAAAACCTAATAATATACTTAACCAACATATCGTCCATTTCAATGACATTGAAAACAAGGTGCCCTATGTTAAAGGGACACACTGTAGATCAGTTTATGCTATTACCTTTTGGGAAAATCAATTTCATTCTAAAATGGGAAACAAATTATCTGAGTGTGAAGCAATTATCGTTTGGGATAATTAATAGGAGAATCGAAAAATGACTAAAGAAGTCCAGGGTTTCATTTCAAGTCTAATTACGACTATTAGAAACGATATTAATAATAAAAAGCTCTATAGCGATTTTCGGCCTTGCACTCGTGATGTTCTTTGGGAATCAGATGGCTTAGAGGCTGAAAAAGAAGAATATTATACCCACCCAAAACAGAGAATTGAGATATTGGCTAATAATTTTAGACCTATTCCAGCATCTAGGAAAAAGGCCGGTTTATATCGTATAGCTTATGTTTATCCAGAGGATATTCCAGATAAATTTAAAGCAAGAAGAGATTCTTTCGATCTTTTTTCGTCTCGATTTCAGCGAAAACACCCCCTAGTTATAAATAATGAGAGGATAAAGAATTCCTTTCCTAAAGTTCTTGCAGAACGAGCATCTAGTCTTAGATCCTTGTTGAGGAAAAAACAATGCTATTTTTTATCCGGTGAACGAGGCGTAGGGAAGACAGCTTTTTTAAATAACCTATTTTCTACAAAATACCAGATATTTGATCACCAAAATGTTATTTGGATAAGGTTGGATCTTACCAGGACCGAGTCTTATAAAATGACACTTCTTGAATTTTTAGATTTGCATACATATGACATTTTAGTAGAAAAATATATTGAGGGAGGAAATCTTCCTAGAAAAAAACAATATTTTGAGGACAGCGATTACAAATCGGCCATGGAAACGTATAACAAGCACAGGAAGGACCTAAGTAAAGAAAATTTATTAAACTGGATGAAGGGTGAATCTATTGTAGATGATAATGGACAGGTTATCAATATGCGTAGATACTTCTCATCAAAATTCAAACCACGTGACCAAATAATATCCCACGAAGAAAGTATGAAAAGAGCAGCGATTTATCGTCGTTTTCTTGAAGAGAAAGGATATTCTTTTATTTATGTAATAGATGGATTAGATGAGTCTACAATTCCTTTGATACGCTATGAAGCACTGAAAAAATGGGGCGAAGATATCTTAAAAATAGCACAAGGCAAAAGATGTCCAAATGGATTATATATAATTTGTGCTCGTCAAGAGTCATTTAGAGATTTAATTTCACACTTAGGAGGATCTTCAATCCCTCATGAGACAATTGATTGGTTGGTTTGGCCCGTTGACCTATACAGAGTTATTGAAAATAGAATTGAGCTTTTTAAATCCAGAGCTAGCCTTCAAAACAAGGATGAAGGTGTTGAGTATTGGCGAGGAGATTCTGGGTCTTACGTTGTCAATCTTACCCTAAAAGCTATCCATTATGCGTTTAGGAATATTGGGATAGAGGAAGACCTATTGCGTAAATATTCTCGATCGGGACACATGCGCGCATTGATGAAATTTTTTTCTGATGCTATCTGGGAAACAGTATCGATAATGGATGAAGCCTATACTGAGGAAAATGTCGATTTTTGGCTCCCAACTATCGCCGAATTAAATAAACAGAAGCCTGAGCTTACAGGATTAGTCGAAAAACAGCTTATGCGCAAATCCTATCGTATCTGGACCATTTCGACACTCAACTATTTAAATCATTATGCTGCTTCAATTGAATTCATTTCAAACCCCAAAACATTAGCGCCTCCAGGGAGAAGTTCTGAGTTTCCACTTATTCCAATTATCTGGGGAGATATTGAATTTGAAAGTAAAGATGGCTATTTCACAAACAATTTACTTTTAAAAATTAGGATTCTTCAATTAGTCAGTGAACAGTCAGGAAAGATGGCTAAAGTTAATAACATAACTATTACCTTAGCCTCTATGTATCAATATTGTCCTGAAAATATTACGATACTACTCAAAGCAATGGTACTTCAAAGACTAATCGACTATGTAGTGGATCAAGATTTTTTCCTGCCCTTTGATGATTCATTTATCAAAATAACAGAAATTGGATTTCTTGTTTTGAAAGTATGGTTATCCATCCCAGAATATATAGAACATTCTATGCAGATGTCAGCTATACCATATACATTGAGAAAAGATTTCAAAAAATTCAGGATAATTAGAATCAAGGGACCTTTATCCTTTCGGAAAGGTTTGAATGTTCCAGACTATATACCCAAATTATTTAGAACATGGGCTAAATTCATAGCCATTATAAGTGCAATAGAAAAATGGGAGTCTACTAGGTTGCGAATTTTTGAGCATTGGAGGAAGGAGAAAGATTATAATGAAGTCCTCTTATTTAACCCAGAACCATTAACATTAAAGATTAGGAATACTGTGAACAATTTGATAAAGCAAATAATTCGAGATGCTGAAAAAAATATTAATGATTCTGGCAAGCGGCAGATGTTAAAGAAATTGGCGATAGAATACAAAGTCAAACTTCCAAGGGAATTCTAGTCTAATGCAAATGATTTTATTATGTTTTTAAAGGAAAGAACGGGGTCAAGTCTCCTATTAGCTCATGCTATTTCAAGATAGG
>JABMQR010000196.1 GCA_013202335.1 Bacteroidota bacterium | reverse complement strand
ACATTTAATATTTGAACGATAAGCAATTTTGACATTCCTGATATATCAACGAAAATACGGCATTCAACCGGATACAGGATATCGAGCAGTTTATTTCTTATGCTTGGAGGATTCTCGCGATCATACAAAAGGCGGTCCACTGATACTCCACATTCGCTACACTTCTTCATGATCTCATTAGTCTTATTTTCAGGCACATTTGGAAGATACTCAACAAGAACTATAGAAAAATCACTCTTGCCTGAATTTATTGCATCATTTAATACCCTTATTGATCGATCTTCGAATCCTGCACACAAAATCAAAATATCGCCCTTGTTGAGACCAACAATGTCTGAAGGCACCAAAGGTGGTTTTTCGAGGTTGTATAATTTTCTATCTATTCTCAGCACCTTGGACATTGGCTAATCCTCCATTTCAAATCCTGGCAAAAGAGGTTGGTCAGGATCGGCAATAAGCCCCTTTTTAATTAAATGGCTTTTTTCAAATTCTTTGGGCAACAAAAGTAGTTTCTCAACTTCGTTTACCTCCAATTCAATGGAATCACGCATACTGAACGTAAGGTTAAAATGTGGTATAAGCAATCGTCTAAGATAAAGCCTGGGCACAACCTTGCCTCGTCGACTTTTCCCCCTTACATCCTCAATAAATACTGAAAATCTTAAAAGTTCGTCGTAGATTTTTTGTGCTTCATTCGATAACTCTAATGGTTCATACGGTTCTATTCTATGGGCCTGCCAGGGTGGATTTGTTTTTACATTCTTAGCGTCTCTATACCTTAGATAAGAATGCGCAACATTACCAAATGCGCTTACAATTTCAACTAATTGTGGTCCGTTTGGCACAACACGTAAACCTTTTAAAAAATTACCTGCCTGCTCTCTTGTGGCTTTTGATTGTTCTTTAGCTGAAATCTTCTGGTGAAATTCAATTTGAGACAATCCCTCAGCACCTCCAATATTGGCAACCATTCGTCTCACCAAATCAATAATGTGATAGATATCACCACAACACAGGTGACAGAGTGATTCTGTTCCCCAAAATTCTATTCTTTTACCACTTCTTATAAGCCTTGCGTCTTCATTGAAATTTAGTTCCGAATAGGAACCCAAAAGGGCTTCAAGATTAGAGACAGGGTAATTGTCAATGGCTTTTAGCCTTCTATTAAATACATCTTCAATGAATTGCAGTTTTTCGTTTATTTCAGCATGAATGTAAATAAAACCCAAATTTATAAGGGTAAATTCTCTGCCCTCTACATAAACTTTGGTATCACTATCGCTACGTGCATAACTTACAGGGCTTTCCGTTGAAAGTTTAAAAAAGCACGAGGATGTGCGCTGCATAAGAAGACGGTTTAGATTCTTTTGTAACTCTATTGTGATTTTTGGCGAGGAATAGTCATCGATGAAAAAGAAAAAAGGACGATCATTAAGAAAAGAAAATTGTTCCACGAGCATATCACATATTTTGATGAGTATATCTGGACCAAAATAATGACCAAAACTATGCTTAGGATCGTTTACGAAGCGTTGTTTCTTTGCGGCTCTAAACCTTTCTTTTTGAAGTCTGGCTGAAAGTGCTCTAAAACTATCAATACTAGGCTCTTCAGATCGGCTAAGTTCTAAAAACTCCCATATAGACCTTGAAACATTTCCCTCTTTTTTATCAAATTCAGCCTTATAGTATTTTGAGGCCCACTTCTCGACTGAATCGAACAATTCACTCAGTAGCGTTGATGTTATGAAGTGTAAAGGGATATCTAAGGCCTCGGGTTCTTGCCGGACAAGAGTCTTATACCGTGGGAATGCGAAATACAAATCGTCACATCGGTAGTAAATGCCTATATATGTAAGTTTGTCTGGGATATCTTCGTCAATACTTAATCGGTGCTGAAGGCTTAGACTCTTAAAGACTGTGCTTTTGCCACAGCCACGCGGCCCCGTTAGCACTAAATTATTCCTTGTTTCAATATCTGAAAGGCCAAGGAAGTGATTGGAATACAGAGATTTAAGCAGGCTGTGTGAATCACCAATTTGCTCACAACTGAGGTATTCAAAAGGATCAGTTATTTTCTTAACAGCTTTATCTGATTGAATCTTGTTAAATTCAGACTCAATTTCATTAAGATGATCGAAAAGTTTTTTAGGACGACGTGCATAAGGATCACGAGTTGTATCCGTCTCCATTAAATGCTTCGCGAGAAAGTGATCATTTAGGATATTAAAGGTGTATTTATCAGGAGGACCAGCGCTTTGATAATCAACATTTTCCAAAAGATCCTTAAGTATGAAGGCAATCTGTTCAAAATCATCCTTTTCAGTCCCATTTTCGGATGCTGAAGTTGTGCCAAAATCAGTTACCCGAAAAGCATAGTCCGGCCCCATAAGTGATGTGGATCGATCTTCAACCAGAATATTGCCAGAATGCAGGTCACCATGTTGGAACGGTCTCTCATTCATCTCATTAAAGAGATCAAACATTGCTTTTAGTAAATCTGTTATGAAATTAATAGATACATTATCCTTATTGTGTTGAATATATTCTCTAAGATTTTTTCCAAGTATATAATCTGACAGCAATATGACACAATCTATATCATGATCTGCATCCTGCCATTCACCAAAACTGAAGAACCTAACGACAACCTGAGAACTGAGCCTATTAGCCTT
>JABMQR010000195.1 GCA_013202335.1 Bacteroidota bacterium | reverse complement strand
TTTCTAGAAAATCGAATTAAATCATAGATTTAATTTTAGATTTTTGAAACTGCCTCAACTATCATGTAATACTATAATATAAGCAGAAGTTATATACAAAAATTGCAGGTTTTTGTATGTAACCAGTATACTGATTTTCTACGATTAGATAAATGAGGCAAATTCAGAAAATTGTAATAAAGTAAAGAAATGAAAAAACCTTTATATGATACTTTTCGTCTTTAGCAAAAAAAAATAGTAAAAAAGTTGACAAAGAGTTTGTTATGAGTTATATATGTAATCATTACAAATATAAAACTATTACAAATTAGGAGAAACACATGAAAAAATTCGTTTGTACAATCTGTGGTTATATCTATGAAGGAGAAACTCCTCCTGAGAAATGTCCTCAGTGTGGTGCCCCGGGTGAGAAGTTTGTTGAACAGGTAAGCACAGAGAATCTTGTTTGGGCTGATGAGCACAGGATTGGCGTGGCTCAAGGTCTTGATGCAGAGATCGTAGAGGGTTTAAAAGCAAATTTTACCGGTGAATGTACTGAAGTTGGTATGTATTTGGCAATGAGCCGACAGGCTGATCGTGAAGGATACCCTGAGGTAGCAGAAGCATACAAAAGAATAGCTTTTGAAGAAGCGGATCATGCATCTCGTTTTGCTGAACTGCTTGGTGATGTTGTCTATGCAGATACTAAGAAAAATCTTCAGCTGAGAGTTGATGCTGAGCATGGAGCTTGCCAGGGAAAATTGACCATTGCAAAACGTGCTAAAGAACTAGGCTATGATGCAATTCATGATACTGTTCATGAAATGTGTAAGGATGAAGCTCGTCATGGTTCAGCATTCGCTGGATTACTCAAAAGATATTTCGGATAAGAAGTTTTTTTACTGTCGGCAGTGTGATTTTGTTATGAAACTTTGTTTTTATTGCAATTAACTTAACTGTCGGCAGCAATTCATCCTGTTTCCAGGAATAGTAATACTATGCATATAAACATTCAGACAGTTTCAGAACAACTTAAAGCATATCAAATTAGACCCTCTTATCAGCGGGTACGTATTCTTGCGTATGTTCAGACAGAAAAGAATCACCCAACAATTGATATGATCTATTCCAGCCTTATTACAGAAATCCCATCCTTATCAAAAACAACTATCTATAATACCTTAAAGCTTTTTGTGGATGCCGGAATTATGCAGCCGGTAACGATTGAAGATCATGAAATCCGATATGACGCTGATACAGCACCGCATATTCATTTCAAATGTATTGAATGCGGCGAAGTGACTGATGTCTTTATTCCTGAGCAGCAAGATTGGCTGCCTTCCCATATTCCTGCAGGTTATGATGTTCGAGAGCAGCACCTGTATGCAAGAGGGTTATGTCCTGGCTGCCATGCATGACTCCTGCTATAGCAAAGCTCTTTAATTTTCTAAATCACTAATAATTCCCATTACCTCTGAAGGCCTGGTAATAGGTATAAAAATTGTCTTAGTGAATTTTAATGATTTCTTTCTGAACCAATCGATTAATATTGGCGTTTTTACGCGATTAAGAATGGGGATGTCCGTATAACCATCACCTACTGCAACTACCTGCGAAAAAGTAACACCAGATTCATTTCGGCTTTCAATAATTTTTTCCATGATCTTACGTTTAATTTCCCCATCATTCACGGTTATATCCATCCCTGATATTTTATCTTTACTAAAGGTAAATTTATTTGCAGTTATTTCAGTAAAACAATCAGAGATTCCCAGTATAGCTAATACTCTTATGCAGATATCGTAGGTACCACAGCTGATAATATATTGTTCCCACCCACGGTTTTTAAGTTCACGATAGTGTTCAGTCTCAGTTTTAGGTATTGTCCCTGCTATATATTCAGCAGCTCTGTCAATGAGTGATTTATCGCAGCCGTTCAGGAGTTTTATGTAATGCTTTTTAAAGTGTTTGGAAAATAGTTGTTTCTGGTCCAATCGAATTCGGAGGGCTGCAGCAGCTGATGAAAAAAAAGCTAATTCTGATTGAGCAATTTTTAACATATAGCATTCGCAGTCATACGGGGCAATGGGATACATTGTTCCATCAAAATCCCAGATTATTATTTTTCCACTAGTGTTCATGCCTCATTTATCGCACAATTTTTATTCTGGCATCAACTGCTGTTATTGATTTTTCATCGGCAATCAGCGGGTTAATATCAAGTTCGACTATTTCAGGGGCGGCAAGAACCAGATCAGATACCAATGTTATGTAGTGTGCAAACAACTCTCTGTTTAACCCCTTCTGACCACGGATACCGGTAAATAGCGGATATCCCCGTAATCGCTGAATCATTAACTCTGCCTCCTGCTGCGAAACAGGTGCAAGCATTGAGGCGGTATCCTGAAGTACCTCCACAAAAATACCTCCCAGACCGCAAAAGATCATATGTCCGAATCCCGCTTCATACGAAGCTCCGATAAATAGTTCGGTACCTGTCACCATACATTGTGCCTGTATATGTGTTGTACCTGCTATATCCATCAATCTTCGGTACTCATTTGATATCTCATTTTTTTCACATAAATTAAGCGAAACTCCGCCGGAATCAGATTTATGTAAAATGCCCACAGATTTTAATGCAACAGGACATTTTGCCTGATCTGCAAAATCGATAATTTCATTGAGAGACTGCGTTACAATTTCCCGGGCAGTAGAAATTCCGGCCATATTTAGCAGTTGGGTGCAGATATCAGGAGCCAGATAACCTTTCGGTTTCGATTCAAGTATCTGTTGTACTGATTTTGATAAAATTTCAGCTTTAGCAGGGTTTGTCTTTTTGTTCTCATTGTTTGTATTAACAGGTATCTCTTTTTGTATTACGTTACCAAGAACTGCCTCATCAAGAAAAAATGGAAGGTGGGATCTTTTAGTAAAAGATCTCATTTCATCTTCTGCAGTGATTACTGAGGGAAATACCGGGTAAACAGGGAGATCGGAATTCCTCATCTCTTGTTCAAGAGCAGTATATACGGTCTCTACTGATGTTAATCCCGGACTTCCAAATATAACAACTATTGCATCAACCATCTTAGATTTCTGCAGCGCCTGAAGAATCGTTTTTAGCTGATCTGCATTTCCTGTTGCAAGAAAGTCTATAGGGTTTTTGACTGAAGATCCGGGATACAATTGTGTTTTAAGGTTTTCAAAAATTGGACCGTTAAGTTCAGGAACCTGATAGCCATTATTACTGAGGATATCAGTCAATATAACACCGGGACCACCCGCGTGGGTGACTATACCGATCCGTTTCCCGGAAGGTCTCCCGAGAAGGCAGAAGGCGGCAGTATTTACCAACTCCTCCCGTGAGCTGCAGTTGATAATACCGGCTTTCCGGAAAAGAGCCTCTACTGACTTTACAGGATTTGATAGTGCTCCTGTATGAGAAGATGCAGCTCTTTGCCCGGCTGAAGAATTTCCGGCTTTTAAGGCGGCAATAGAGCAGCCTTTCTGGATAAGAGATGAGGCATGCTGAAGAAACTTTTCAGGACTTTTTATCGTTTCAACATAGAGTAATTTAACTTTTGAACTGTTTTTTTGATCAAACGTATAGTCCCAATGCTCCAGGATCTCTTCAACACCGATTTGTGCACTGTTCCCTACGGTTATGATCTGAGAAAACGGGAGTCCCTGAAGGATTCCCTGCTCAACAGTAAAGGCTGCAGTAGCTCCGCTTCCACTGACAAAATCACAACCTGCCGGATCAAGGGGAGGTATGGGGCCGGCAAATATTCCTGCATATGTTTGTGTTAAAACACCGGTACAGTTTGGTCCAATAAGTGCGCAGTTGTATCTGGTAACCAGTTCGAGTATCCGGTTTTGCAGTTCAGTACCTGCTTTACCCCATCTCACTAAATCCAGCGGAGAGTATAATAAATCCTTTTACTCCATGCTTCTCAGCAAGCTCCGATACATAAAATTCTGTAAATTCTGCCGGTACGCAAAGTATTGCCAAATCACAATTCGGAAGACTTTCAAGACGGGGGCAGGGAATACTATGTATGCTGGTTTCCTTAGGATTTATGCCATAAAGCTGCCCGGTAAAATTGTTATGCATTATATTATGCAGGATTCTGCCGCCAATTTTTGATGGATCTTTAGAAGCTCCGACAATAACTATAGATTTCGGAGTAAATATTGACGAATTAATCATTTTCTGCTCACTTTTTAGCCATATCCAGGTCCAGATCCAGGTCTGCGGGAAATGCTTTTTCTGCAGCAATAAGTTTGCCTGCGGCGAAAGCTTTCAGGTTTATCTCCACGAATTGCGGTTTTACAAGACGCTGTATAGTAGCCTCCCATGGAAAATTTTCCAATCCAGTCTGAGCTGCCAGTACCCCTACAAGAATAACATTCTGTACCTGCATTGCGCCAAGTTCCGCAGCTTTCTCAAAAGCATTTAGAATAAGAGCAGCTATGCCGGCATCTTGTATGCTCTTTATTATATTCTCAGGGTAATCAACGGTTCCTGTCAATACAGGCATTGGGTTGATTTTTAAATCATTTACGATAAGCAGCCCATCATTTTTGAGATATTTCAGCTGTCTTGCAGCTTCCATCTCCTCAAAAGCAATGAGATAATCAGCAAAACCAATTCCAATAACAGGGGAGTTAATATGAGTACCGATGGAGACATGAGACACAACACTCCCGCCGCGCTGTGACATGCCGTGAATTTCTGACATTTTCACACAGCAGCCGTATTCTGAAGCAGCTTCCGATATGATTTTTGCGGCAAGAATGGTTCCCTGTCCTCCAACCCCTGCAAGCATAATCCTGATTGTCTGCATTATCGATCACCTCCGGTGCAGTATGTGTACGGTCCTGATATGGTATCATGGTTACCTGATATGGTATCATGGTTACCTGATATGGTATCATGGTTACCTGATATGGCACCAGGTTTACATGCCTGCATACAGACTCCGCATGCTGCACAATAGGTTTGATCAATTGATGATTTTCCATCCTGTATGCTGATCGCAGGGCATCCTGTTCTGATACAGGCCTTACAGGTGATACATATTGATCTATCTACGGTAAAGAATTGGTTTGCAGAACTCTTTCGTACTTCAGGCAGAAGTGCACAAGGTGCCTGGGTGATAATTACATAGGGTCCGTTGTACGCCATTGCTCTTTTAAGGGCAGATCTCCCTTCCTCAAGAATATGCGGGTTTATAACTGATATTTGATCCTCTGCGAAGCCGAGAGCAGAAACAAGCCCGGGTATATCGACCTCCGGGGCACTTTTTTTCTGAAGAGTAAAACCTGTGCCCGGATTATGTTGATGGCCTGTCATAGCGGTAATACGGTTATCAAGAATTATTACTACCAGAGGAGTTCCGCTGTAAATCACATTTATCAGTCCGGTAATTCCAGAGTGGAAAAAGGTGGAGTCACCGATAAGTGCAATTACTTTTTCCCTGGTATTACCTGCTGTTTCCATGGCTTTGGCAAATCCCATTCCGCTTGAAATGCTGGAGCCCATACAAAAAAGAAAATCACCGATATTCAAAGGCTGCAGTGCCCCCAGGGTGTAGCATCCGATATCGGTTGAGACTACATGCTTTTTATACCGGGAGAGTGCAGAAAATATTCCACGATGCGGGCATCCGGGGCAAAGGGACGGAGGACGTGCCGGAAGCTTGGGGATGTTTTGTAATTTCAGTGAAAGCTTATCTGATATACCAGTTTTAGAAGGAAAAAAAGCTTTTCTCACGATTTCGGTTGATAATTCACCACAAATTGGCAAAACATCCTTTCCCTTAATCTTGCAATGAAGGTTTAGTCGTTTGCACTCATTTTCAATAAACGGCTCATTCTCCTCAATGATATATAAGAGGTCGACAGATTGTGCGAATTTTGTAATGAGTTTTTCCGGGAATGGGTACATAAAACCCAGCTTGAGATAGGAGGCGCTTGATCCAAAAACCTCTTTTGCATACTGATACGCAATGCCTCCGGTGATGATGCCGATTGATGGATTTTTATTTTGGGGCTCCTCTGCTGATACATTATTCTCTATTTGATTTAAAGGAGTCGTTTCAGCATATTCAGCAAGAATCCTGAGACGGTTTTCAAGTTCAGGATGCTTTAATTGTGCATGAGCCGGGATCATGAGATTTTTTTTTAAATCTTTTTTATAGGGCTTTACCGGTTTTTCTACTCTTTCTCCTAATAAAACCTGACTTTTGCTGTGGGAGATCCGCGTAGTTGTCCTAAAGAGAACAGGAGTATCAAACTTCTCACTTATGGTAAATGCTTCTTTCACAAAATCGAGGCAATCCTGGCTATCAGAGGGTACGACGAGGGGTAATTTAGCATGCACGGCATAGAGTCTGTTATCCTGCTCATTTTGCGAGCTGTGCATTCCCGGTTCATCACTGGTATTTATCACTAAAGAACCAGTTACACCAGTATAGACAACCGTAAAGAGTGGATCTGCTGCTACGTTTAGTCCTACATGTTTCATCGAAGCAAAAGCACATGCTCCAGCCATAGCTGCTCCGGCAGCAACTTCAAGGGCAACTTTCTCATTTGGTGCCCACTCAGCATAAATTTCCTTATATAATCCTATGTTTTCCTGAATTTCAGTACTGGGAGTTCCGGGGTAGGCTGATGATAGATGACAACCGGCCTCATACACACCACGTGCGACTGCTTCATTTCCCGTCAGCAGCTGTTTCTTAACTTTTCTCATGCAGTGGCTCCACGCTTATGGTATATATGCTCACATGCGGTTAAGACTGATTTGAATGCCTGAATAAACCGGATATTCTCCTGATGCAGTCCGATTGTTACTCTAAATCCATGAGAGCCGATTGGTCGGATAATAACGCCTTTTTTTTGCATCTCCTCAAAAATAAAGTTGTTTTCATAAGGAGTTTCGAAATAGATAAAATTTGTCTGAGTTTCCTTGAAAATAATTTGCCTGCCGGAAAGCTTACCAAGTTGTTTAATAAGATAATCTTTGCCTTGATGAATAACTGCTATAACATGCTCCAAATAGAGACTATCTGCGAGGGCTGCAGATGCTGCAGCGGCAGCTATTTCACTTACACTGAAGATTTCACGGACCTTCATTACCTGACGAACGATTTCCTCAGCAGCCATCATATATCCACAGCGGAAACCTGCCAATCCATATGCTTTAGAGAAGCTGCGCATAAGGATGAGATTCCGGTAATTTTCAAGCAGCTCAACTGTTTTTCGGGGGTAATCGGGTGCTGTTGTAAATTCTCTGTATGTTTCATCATGCACAATCAGTACGGTATCAGGGATTTTGTTTAGAAAATCAATAAGCTGATTTTCGCCAATATAGGTGCCTGTAGGGTTGTTGGGATTACAGAGCCAAACAATTTTAGTATCTTCTGTTATGGCATCAAGAAGGCCGTCCAAATCAATTTCAAAATTTTTCATAGGAACTTTTATACAAAGTCCATCCATGATTTTTACCCCAATCTCATACTTGATGAAGGTCAGTTCCGGTTGAATTGATATATCTCCAGGATTTATGTAGGCACGACATAAAGCAGGGATCATCTCTTCAAGTCCATGGGAGATTAGGATATTTTTTTCCGGTAATCCGTTGTGAACAGCGAGTTGGGATTTCAGTTTGCTGCTGAAGGGGTCTGGATAACGGCTCATGGTTTCCATTGCTTTAATTGCAGCTTTAATTGCTGATTTTGGAGGACCTACTGCATTTTCGTTTGAGGCAAGTTTTATGACATCAGTAACACCGAATTCATGTATTACTTCAGCAATAGTTTTCCCGGGTATATACTCCGGGGTACTGTCAAGGACTGGACGATGCTGTATGCTCATAGTTAAGCTCTCCAAATACATTAAGACTATATAAGTTCAATTAGTTAACTAAATGAACTATATTTTCAGTATGAGTCTGATTTGCTCAGTTGTCAATGTACATATATAAAAAAGAATCTTTTTGAAAGCTTCTTTGAATTATTAGTAGTCAGGGTTTTCTGTATATACAGGAAAATTTAAAAAAATTAAGAAAATCAGAGCAATTTATACAACTGTCTGATAATTATGCTAAAATATGATAAAAATAGAGGGTCTTTCAAAATTATTAATTTTGAAAGATCTACCTTGGAATAAGATGTAAAATATCTTATTCTTAAAAGTTTGCTATGCAAACTTCGATTTGTCAGAAGTTTTTGGATTCATTTAATCTATTGTTTTATAACATATTAACTAATTATATCCAAAAACTTCAAATCCATGTATCATGGATCAAGGGAAAATTCCTAAGAAAAAGAATCAACCAATGGTTGATTCTTATTAAATCATAGATTTAATTTAAGATTTTTGAAATTGCCTTAATATACAAAGATTACTGAGATAAAAGTGGAGTTTTTGCATGGATATGACGATTAAGCCTATCTCAAACAAGAAGATGTATTACAGTATTATAGTCTCAATAATTGATATGATCAAAGAGGGCACTCTTAAATATGGTCAAAAGCTGTATAGAGAAGATGAACTGGTTGAAATGCTTCAGGTTAGCCGGCCTACGCTGCGTGAGGCTCTGCGTGTCCTTGAATTTCTTGGTATAGTAACAACCAGACCCAGAAAGGGAATTGTAATCAATGATCCCGCCCACAGTACCGGATATGTTGCGCTGGAGATGATACTTACTTTTGAAAAAACAGATAAACAGGATCTTTTTGAGCTCAGGCGGGCAATTGAAATTGAAAATGCCGGGAATGCAGCACTGCGCTCATCAGCGGAGAATCTTATTATCCTTGAAGGCATTGATCGTGAACTTGAATCTGCTTCTTTTGAGGATAGAAGTTTTGAGGATCTGCATAGCCGGTTTCATTTGCAAATTGCTAAATGTGCAGGAAACAACCTGAATCATCGACTGTTGAATTCTGTTATGCTGCTTATCGATCAGCAAGTCCTCTGGGTATATGATAATCTGTCCCCGGAAGAACGCACAGCAGTACGTAAAAGCCATCGTAATATTTATCAGGCGATAAAAAGTGGTAAGCGGGAGGAGGCTCAGTCCCTCATGAGTTATCACATGAACTTTGAACCGATGATTAAGATTATGCTGGGGCAATAGACAAAGCGTCATCTTTCGGTTGGCCCGACACTAGTTTGAAATAACTTTTACTACAAGTGTGTCGCTGTAATAATCAGTAAGTCTTGTGGATTCATTCCCTGAGTTAATAATTCTAAAGATACTTGATGTACTACTGCTGTTGAATTGGTCAAAAGAACCTACCATAGCTTGACCTGAAGTAAAATCCAGGATGTTTCCATTTAAGGAAATTGAATAATCCCAAAATGTTCCATCGATAGTTTGGTTAGTAACTTGGGGTGAATCACTCTGATGGGTAACAGCTTTTTGGGACTCAATCATCATCTGATAACCGCCTCGAACATTACTTGAATAATTCATAGAGAAAACCTGTAGATTTTCAGTATGCCCTTCAGGATTTATGTTTCTTACAGCAGTTGCCTCGGTAATGTCCATCCCAACTCTCGGTAATACTATACCAACTAATTGAATGGAGGCACTGTTTTTTGCAGCGTATAAGTTTATTTGTGAAATGATAAGAATCAGAATCACAAAAATGATGAAACTTAGTTTCTTCATTTTCTTACTCCAATGAGTTAATAATTCTGACTTTATTTGTATGGTTTTTTAAAAGATTTTAAGTAAAATTTAAATACAAATAAACAGTACTAACAATTTCCCAAAAAGTCAAGGCAGTTTACTGGGAAATAAAAGCGTTTTATATTTTCTTATATTTTTATATTTTTATTGTACTCTGAAACTTGCATACACCCAAAAACTATGATTAATTAAGGTATTAGTTTGGATGAAGATAGTAAAAAAATTAAAAGAATAATCATTTCTCTGTATGCGGCAAGTTTTTTCCTACAGTTTGGTGTCGGAATGTCTGCCGTTTTTATCCCTCTGTTTGCGAGGGATCTCGGGGCTTCTATTCTTATGGTTGGTATAATTGTCACTGCAAAAAGTATTGGTTCAATGCTTTTTAGTCTTCCTGGCGGCTTCATTATAAGCAAATATAAGACACAATTTGTGATTGCTGTTAGCCTGTCTGGGATTATATTAGCAGCTGTTCTCAGAGGATTAAGTCTGAATCCATTTATGTTGGTAGCAGCCGGACTCTTGATGGGAGTGTTTTCCGCTATATGGAATTTAAACAGATTAACCTATGTTAGACAAAATATACCACAGGAAATACGTGGACGAACACTTGCAAGCTTTGGTGGAATTATGCGGCTTTCCCGTATTATTGGACCGCTTTTAGGTGGATTAGTAATAAGTAAATTTGGTTATACTAAGTTATTTTATTTACAAGCTTGTATAACGGGAATAGCTGCAGTTATTCTTTTAGTTTTTCTACCCGCAGAGAAACAGAAAATTGCTGTATCTGTTAGTGACTCACTACAAAATGTAAAACATCATTATACCAGAAATAAACAAAATATTACCGCTGCTATGATCGGAATAATAGGTTTAACAATTGTGCGGGTAAGCAGAGGAGTAATAGTTCCCTTATGGGCTGACTCCATAGGTATCAGTGTAACAAATCTCGGATTGATTACGAGTATTTCAGCTGGGGTGGAACTACTGTTGGTACTTCCTGCAGGGCTAATTATGGACAAAGCAGGTCGGAAATGGGCTCTTGTTCCGGCATTGGTAATTATGGCTGTATCTATGAGCTTCATCCCATTAACAGGATCATTCCAGGCGCTTTTACTGGTCTCAATTTCGATCAGTATTGGGAATGGATTAGGTAGTGGTATTAATATGGTAATTGGTACTGATCTGGCTCCTGATAATGCTCCAGGCCAGTTTCTTGGGTTTTGGAGATTTTTTACTGACAGCGGGATGGCTGTCGGACCTGTTATTGTAGGTGTTGTTGCTGATTCGTTTTCATTAGGTTCTGCTCCAGTATTTATTAGCGGAGTAGGGCTGGCAGCTGCAGTATATTTGATACTTTTCTTTAAAAAGCATGAAGAAACACGGTGATGTAAATTTGTACTTAGTTTGCTATAACAGTCAGGCTAATAGTGTCATCATAGTCACCGGCAGAAAGGTCGGCCGGCAAATCACTTATAGTGATTGTTATCGGGTATCTTTGGCCGGTACTCAGAGTTGGGGGTTCTCCTGAGATAACTACTGTCTCACTTGAATCCAGTGAAATATTACTACCACCGTTAAAAGATACAAGGTAGGGAATTCTGAGTTGATTCTTGATGGTATCGAGGGGGTGTTTTAGAACTCCGCCATTAGTTGAGCTCATTGAGATGGAATAAGCGGAATTAGAAAGAACTATTGTATCAAATGTTGCTGTTTCATTGAGTTCGATTTCAAGAAGGTCGATTGAATAGCTTGTAGCTAATTCATCAAAAATAAATCCCGTAGCACCGATAGCAATTTGTGCTATGCTATTAACAACAATGTTTATTACGTATGGATCACTATCAAACAATACATATCCGGATCCTGAATCACCATAGATATATGATGCAATTGGATCAGTGTATGTTCCAGCTGGAATAAATGGCCCGCTGGGAACTTCAATACTAAAGAATACTTCAAGGCTTGAAGCTGATGTCTCAAGAGGATAACTTTGTGTATAAAACCAGTCAGTAGGGCTGTTAATATTATTAGTAACAACATTCCTGTTACTAAGGTTGTCATATATTTGATAAGAAATGGTATTCCCATTTGAATCTTCAACATATCTGTTATAGTAGTTTCCTGATCTTCCTGTAGGAAGCCCATAAGCGGCCTCTATCGGATCATACCTATGCCCTACTACCATAGAGTCAGTAACGGTTGTTGTTGTATCATACGAATAAATAATTGAGACACTTGCGGGGGTGGCAATTGACAAAGACGGAGGTTTAGAAAAAACAGGAGAAAGGGTAAACAGAAGAATAAATAATGAGATTATAAGTGATGTAATAAAAGTTCTTCTTATCTGCATAATTGTTACCTACTCTACATTACCATTAAATAGTAAACATGTCATCCAGTGTGATATTTATCATTCCTGGAATTGATGTTTGAAGGGGAACCATTAAATTGTATTCCTGAATTTTATAATAAAATAATTGAAGATTATACTCCCCGGGTAATACTTCAGGAATAGAGAAAAAACCGTTTATATCTGTTGAGAAGAAAACTGGTGAATCAATAGTATTATAAAATTGCAAATCGACAATGCATCCATTGAGAAAAGGGATTGGTGCCCCCTCAGCATCTGTGACTTGGCCTGATATAATTCCTGCATTAACGGCTGGTGATATTAATATTGATAGGGTATCTGCAAGAACTGGTATTTCAACATTTCTCGTTTCAGGGAGTATTCCTACAGGACTTTCAGAAGTCTCAACAAAGCGTGATTCAGGATTCTCCGGTTCTTTTTCCGGCTGAACCGCAAAAGCGTTCGGTATTATAAACTCTTCAACATGTTGAGCTCTGTCAGAATTATCCGGGATTCTAAGGGGGAATAAAAGCTCATTAAGATAGAAGAAAGTCAATTCATACTCTCCTGGTGCTAATGAATTTAGATAAAATTCCCCATCGATATCTGTTGTAAAAAATAGTGATTCGAAGGAATCATCATTCACTTTAACTATTCCACCATTGCAGAAGGCTACTCCAGATTGATCTTCATAGAGCAATCTTCCCACTACATCCTTCGGCATCGATTGAGCTGGCATTAATTCTGATTGCATTGGGATAACAGAGATAATTTCCTGATCATCTTCCAGATTTACAGTAGAATCTTCACTGATTATAACTGTTGAACCTGAGTAAGTATCTATAAGAGATTCAGTTTTTATCAACGGTTCACTGTTTTTTAATAAATAAAAATCCCCGAGATCAAGCAAACCGGACATCCCGTGTTTAATATCAAGAATATATTTATCCCAACCCGCAACTTCTACTGTTATTTCATATTGTCCAGGTTTTAAATTATATATAAAGAATACCCCCTGTTGATCAGTAAAAATATTCTGAGGTTCAGAAAGGGTATCATCCAAATATGTGACAGTTCCCAGAAGAAATGCTGCCGGAAGTGAATCTGATTGCAATAGACGACCTTTTGCATAAACCACGGCTTCCGTACCAATTTTAAATGCTGCCCCCTGGCCGCGTGTGGGTTTAAATGTTGCAGAGCTCTGCCCTGGATCAAAACCGCTGGGGAAGTCTATGATTTCAACTTGAATTTTATTGTAGTTGTTTGAAGAGATATTCGGTAGAACCACTGTTCCGAAAATATTATTTGAAGAATTTACTGTTTGTTCAGATGTTCGTATTCCCAACGTCAAACCATTTGTTAAATATTTTGGTCCGACTATAACAAAGCTGTCAGTTATTGGCCGACTAACTCCCAAAAGTCCATCTGCATACGATAGAGCCGTTGCTGCGGTAATAGCAGTAGAAAATATGATTGGATCTGAAAAGGTTGCTCCCAGAATAACCTGCTGACTGAGTGATAGATCGAATATTTGAGTTTTATAATATCCAGAGGCAGAGATATTATCAGGTATTAGGTCGTCAGGAGAAAAACCTGCAACACTGGCACTAATACTACCGTTCCCATTCCAATTTTCTGGAGACAGGTGATAGGTGATTCCAGTCTCCCCATCTTCGATATTACTATTAGTTGTAATTGTGGCATTATTGTTAGGATGATAGGTAAGTTGGATGCTGCCGTACCAATTTAATATTCCACTCTTATCATTTACTGAAGTAGATGCAGTAATACTTAATGATTTGGAGATCTTGGCTGAAGCTTTCAGATTCCCTGAAAAATTAAGTTCTAAAGAGTTCCGGTTTGTTTCCATTGAAACTGACCCGGATATACCAAGTAAGCCTAAAAATGTATGCCCTGCAGATGCAGTTAGCAAGAATAGCGGTTTAGTGGATATAAGTTCAGTAGAACCGTATGTTACAAATAAATCGCTGTAATAAGTTCCTGAAATTCCAACCTGGGGATAATCCTTATGGGAATAGGTATATCCTGCATACAAAGCACTTCCTAAACCAATACTTTTCGAATTTGATATTGCACTACTAACGCTGAAAGTGCCGAAAGTTGTAGACCAAATAGTATCAATTCCAGTAAACTGATAAGAATCAGCAATTTGGAAACCAATACCTGCTGTGAGATTGTCAGTTATTCCCAGTCTCTGTTTACCAAAAATAATAGGTAGTTTGGCCCAATTAATTTTCCAGCTTTCGTAACCTATCCCATATGAAAATTGTGTCTTTGATTTTGGGAGAGTGCTGTAATCATGGCCAAATTGGAGTTTTTCCAACCTCTCTTCACCAGATTCCGGTGCGATTTCCAGAGAAACATCATTTACACCCTGTGCTAAAGAAAAATCTTCAAAAACATATCTACCTGACGGAAGTTGATAGGTTTTTTTCAGACTGTTATTTACATATATTTTTACCTGGGATTTTTCTTCCAGATAGAGGCTGTAATTGTATGCACTTCGATAGGCTGCAGATGATTGGTCCGTTTGGTTTGATACTATTAATCCAATTGAAACAGGATTTTCCTGAAACCGAATCGGATCAGTACTGATATTACCGGCTGCCAACTTGATTCCTAAATTTTGAAAATTATTCTGAAGAAGTATTGAGTCGAAGGTATAGATAGAATCAGTATTTGACTGTAGGCGCATACTTGAGCTGAGATTCCAACTTTTAAACTGTATATTGGGGTTGATGGTAAGTGCAAAGGGGGACGATTGAAAAAGGTTCTCAAGTTGAGTCTGTAAATTTAATGCTTGATGTGCTGAAAAATTAATATTAAAACTATAATCGGCTGGTTCAAGAATATATCCTGATATCTGTAATGCATTGCTGATTAGTGAAATTGTACGAATTACTTTTTGTTTTGGATTAAGAGAAATGCTAACCGAAAGATTTGTTTCATCAATTAGCAGTCCAATACCTTTAGTCTGTAATTCTTCAGAAGAAACCCATGGAGGAAGGCTTTGGAGTGTGCTTAGCACCTCCTCAGAAATGATGTTATCGAGTTTTTCCTGTAATTGCTGCAATGGAATAAGAAGCCCATCAACATCATCAACGGAAACATCAATTTCTCCAGATGGTTCAGAATCGATTGTTAGTGGAAAAGTGAGAATCCCCAAAGATTGGCCGAACAAACCTGTCGGTACTGTTAATAATAGTAGTATTAATATTGAGATAATATATTTATTTAAATTGCATTTATCTTTTAGTATCCAGTATAAGGGTTGCATTTATATTCCCATTTGATAAACCATCAGGACATGGAACCGTAAACACACGATTTTTTCCCGCTAAAATATTTTGATTATCCAGTCCAATTAGTTCATCATCTGTTAATATAAATTCTCTATTTATAAATAGTAAAGATGTATTTGATATATGAATAACCGGATCATCAAGGATTATATGGGTATTGCCGGTATTTTCAAGCTCTATCTGAAGAACATCGTTTCCTTCTTCATTTTTTACTTTTTGTACCGACGTTATTTCAATACCAAAAGAAAACTCTTCAGGTATAACATAAATCGAACCATGATAAGCTATGAGTATATTCACACCGCTTTGTTCCTGATTCATATTAATAGGAAGCTGTTCTGCAATAATTCTAAACGGCTGCTCAATTGATACAGCAGAATCACCCAACCATTGAACCCGTACAGTCTGATTTGAGGCAGGTTGAACTATTACCTGACTGGGAAAAACAAAGAACACGTCCGAAGCATCGGTTAGAGTTTCGATTCCAAATAAATCTACATCTCTATACGTCATAGAAACTTTAACAGCTATTGGTTTATCACTTGTGTTGTTAATAAAAAAATTTCTTCTTGAGTTTATTCCAGAAGGTGAAAAATCTTGTATTATTGGTTCAAACTGAAATGAAAAAACAGGTAGGCTTACAAAAAGAAGTATAATAAAGCATATAAGTATTTTTTTCATAATTGTAAAACTACCCAATTTTCAATTAAACTGATTATGGAGCTAGTATTTCGAAATATATGGTATCTGTATAAGTATCTGGTGACAACACATAAGGGGTAATTGTAAAACTGATTGTGAAGTTTTTAGCAGTCCCTGTTGTTTTAGTACCTGAAGTTGTTATTGTTGTCTTTGCATTTTCAAGCCCTAGTACCTCGTCCCATAAGTACTGACATGTTTTTTGGCAATTTAACTTCCTAAGCAGTTTTCAATTTCTTTTGGCTGATCCGATTTTTAAGAACCGGCAATAATGCGTTCAGTGCGTTCTCTGCATTCTCCTTTTTCTTAATACTTTCTTCATGCAGAATGCTTGTTCTGAGTATTACTTCATTCACTTGGAATGCTTCAAATAGATTCTCCCAATATTCTATTGGAATTTCAGAAACGTAATCCTTCAACAGATTGAACATCAATTTTAACTGTTTGGTGAGACTGGAGATTTCAAGCTTATTCGCTGATTGCTTCACTATCGTACTAAAGCGGTCAACTGCTTTTTTATGTAATCCTTTGCCATCATACGACCAGCGAAAAGGATGCGCGAATAAGGTGTTCCAGTTTTTCAGAAAAGATGCAAAGCTTTCCGTTAACTCCTCCCCACACCCATAGGATTCACGTAACACTTTTCTGTTCATGATACCAAACCAGAACTCGACCAGATTCAGCCAGGAACCATGGTATGGGGTAAAATGAATAACAATACGTTTATCCTCCGATGTAAGCCAGGCAACACGTTTTTCCAGATCCTGTAGTTCCTTCTCTGATGGACAGGGGACATTACTTAATTCAGCTACTGTTTTGCAGAATGGATATCCACGATGCGTTGATAAATTATCCATAACATAATGAATCGGTTCCTGATCCGGACAAGAAGCAACATGACGGGTAAATACCTCGATGAACGTGTCAGTTTTATGGTCTGCTTTACATTCGGCAAATACTTTTCCTGTTTTGTTATTGAAAAAGGCGAGGACATTCATGGTACCATTCCTTATGTACTCAAACTCCTCAAGACGTTTTTTCATTTCCTCTGTCCTGAGGTCGGGAAGCAACCTTTTTAGTATTTGGATTCCCGGGCATTCATCAAAGAAATAGAGATTTTCCGGAGGCCGGGTATAGAGATTAATTAAGTGCTCCATTTTCGGGAAAAAGTCCGGATCCGTTATGTGCAGGAAATACCGTGACTGGTGAGGTTTGAGGCTGTTCTCTTGTAATATACGGTGAATAGTAGATTTGCTCGGTGTTGCCTTCAGGCGTTCAGGATGTGCTGCCAGGTAAACGGCAGCCCACCTGAACGTCCATCGTCCTGCATGTGCAAAAGGCTGTGTCTGGCAATAGAAACCGGTTAATGCCAGCTTGCATGTTTCCGGGTAACGAGCCGGACGGCCGGAACGTGTAAGATCAACGATATTCCCAGTATCGCCCTTACGTCGAAGGTTTCGATAAACGGTAGATTCAGCGCATCCCACAAACCCGGCAATAATCCCAGCGCCAAATCCCCTGCCAGTCAGGACAACCGTTGCTTTGCGTATAATACTTTTTGAAAGGGGTTGTATGCTGAGATAACTTGATCGAGACCCTGATATATCAATCCCGGCATCAACAAGAATGTTCAGGAGTTTTTTTTAAAGTTGCAACCAAATCCGGAAGGGTCTTTTTAATTTTCATAAGACCAAGCTTGTTCATATGCCAACGTATTGTTCGCGGAGAGATGGCCGTCTTTTGATGCTCATTTATTATCTCCGTAAGTGCCTGGCTTGATAGGGAATATCCACTAACCGCACGGGCGGCAAAATTCAGAATCAGTTCCGCCTTTACCTCTAAATCGACCAGAAAGTCTTTCTTTTGTCCTTTTCGTTTATCAATAAGAACTTCTGTTACATCATAGGTTTCCAATTTACCAGATAGATCCCGGCAATGCGCGGGAGTAATATCCAACACTGAAGAAACTCTATGAATGGTTATTAAATTGGCCTGAAGTAGTGATAACAGAACGGTTCTAATATGTACATGATTGTTTCGCGGAATTTTTAATTGGTGATTCGTATTCTCAAAGATTATCACATAATAATCTTCTTGAATTAACACGGATGTTTGCGGTTCTCGTGGAGGTGGTGACAACTCACGGCTATAGGTATTCATTGACTCTCGTCGGTCCCGAAAAGCAGGCAGGCCGTCTTTCATTATTCTGCTGTTCGTTGTCTTAACGGATTCTTTTGGCATCTCCATAAGAGAACCTATTGCACTCGTTTTTGCCCCAAGCAGGTAAAGCGCAAAAGAGATAATCCTTTTCAACACTTTCACAGGCACTACCTGTAAAGCTTTCTTAATACGTCTCTGAGATTGTTGTGGTGAAAACACTATGCCCTGGCAATTCATAATTCACTCTCCTCTGTTACATCAACCCTTGTATTGAATCTAAATAGCAAACATATCCCCTTTTTTATGGGGCTGTAGAGCGTATTATACAATATCTATGGGTTTTATACAAGTGCTTTATGCGGATAGTGTATTGCCATATATATACTCAAAACTTATGGGACGGGGTACTAGGGTAAATGCAACACCTGAATTATAGCCAGTATATTTCGCTGTATAATCCAATGATTCAGCCAAAACTGTTCCGTCAAGGGTTCCACCGTTAAGACTCCAAACCTGTACAGAATAACCAGCTATATTTGATTTTTCGGTTACGACTGCGACTTGTAAATCTGCTGTTGTTGTCATTAAATCAATAGCTGATGCATTAGGATCTGCAACAATTGATATTCCTTGGCTACTGGTTACTGTTCCAGATAAGACAAAATTACCAGTTGTTAACGCAAAAACTGAACCACCAGCAACAAATAGTATTAATACGAACGCAAATAACCTTTTTTTTACTTTTTTTACTTTCATACTTTTTCCTCTAAACTTTTTATTATTATAGATGTTTAAACATCTACCTATATAAAGTTATACACAGAGTAATACGAAAATCAAGTCTTTTATTGCAAAATAATCTATTTTCATGGAAAATTAGTGAAAATTTTATATAAACAGGTAAAAACATGTATAAATAAGAGTAAACATCTATCCTTAGTCCATCATGTAGAGGCATTTTGAACCATTATAGAGATGGACTGGGCTCACATTACAGTGTAAATACAATAAAAATTGCATGGAACACAATAATAGATAGGAATTATACAGTAAATACAACATGATAGTTAGCTGTTTAGAATAAACAGCAAAGTTCTGATTGATTTAAGAAACCTTTCCAAAATCTGTTTGTTGTTACTTATAATGACTTTCTAAAAATAAATATTATTGTTAATGCACATGCTATAGTGTAAAATAATTTGATAGTATTTCGGAGCTACCTATTAGCCAGAAGTTTTTGGATCTTTGTGATTATTTGTAGTATAGGAACTTAATAACACCTGTCCAAAAACTTCAAAAGGGAATTTTTTTAAATTCTTTGAATTTTGAAAAATTCCCTCATTTACTGATAAAGCAAGGAAGGTTTTTCAATCTTCCTCTTATAAATTAAAATGGATTCCAGGGGGAGAAAATGAAAAAAGTTGTTGTATTAGTTTTGGTGTTTTGTATTATGCTCACATCACAAGTGGCAGGAATAGGGATGGAGAACCTCTATGACATGGTAGTTCCTCTGGAGAGAGACGAACTGGCCATTTCAGGGGATCTCCCGGATGTGTTATCAGTCTCCTTGCCATTGGGTGGAACATTGGTCGCAGATATTGGTGTTGAAGCAGATTATTATAGTTTGAACCAGACTCAGGATTCATTTCTTTTGTTTGATGTGAATGCTGCATTTCGCATAGGAACCACCCAAACAAGCATTGCCCTGGGTACAAACAGAAATACAGAGTACAGGCTGTATGGTTTTGAAGTCAGCTCGCTCCCGGGATTCCTTGCTGCAGGAGGCACTGGAAGTATTATCTTTGCTTCAACTACTGGAGCCAGTACCTTTCAGTTTGCTGTAGATCCGTACATCGGTGTCGGAGTTGGACGGCAATACAGTATATTTAATATTCTCAGAGCTGAACTGATGATGAACTATCTGGGAGTTGTTCCCACCGAAGCCAAAGTCCGTGCTGTAACCGAGGTATTCACTCAAGCCGCTGTCATTCTAAACACTTATAGTGACAATGATGCTGAGCTAGTGACAGAGTATTGGAGCAGATTAGCTTCAGCTATGGGAATTCCCAATAGAGTATTGGATATCATTGCTGTTTCAAGCAGCCAGGAGTATGCATTTGAGCTGAATAGATATGCTGGACTTATGAGTGGAATGGAAGCAATGCTTTACTTATCCCTTGAACCGGAACTTAATACCAATTTGACACCTCCTTTCAGTATTGGTGGTGATGTGGGAATGTCAGGGGCGATAAATGGGGTTTTTATTAACGACGTACTCTACTATGAGGCTGATGGGTCAATTGCTGCAGGATTTAGCAGTGGTTCGTTTTCAGCTCTGCTGGCCCTGAATGGTAATCTTGTATATCTTCCTGAGGACTATCACTGGTGGGCTGAGGCTGGTTTAAATGCCGGTTTGAATATAGGAACCACCACCAATTTTTCAGTTATCTTGACCGGAGATGTATATTATATGCTGAACCCCAACTTCACTACGTATGCTGAAGTTTCTCTTTCAACCAGTTCAATTGGAATAAAAGCTGGTGGTGCCTATAGACTTTGGTAATTTAGCTATTTTTATAAAACTTAGTTTTTTAAAAATAGCTTCAGAAGTTTTTTGATGAATGATTTATCTTATTGTATCAAAAGTAATTATAAATCATCAAAATACTTCATTAATCGATAGCTTTTGTTATTATATATAATAATGAAAACTACAGTATAAAGCCTGTTGTTGAAATGCAGCAGGCTTTTATTAATAGAAAATGATTAAGGAAGTTTTTTAATGCACGAAACTGATAATTATCCGCAGGTTGGCCTCGCTCTTGGTGGCGGTGGAGCAAGGGGCTACGCTCATGTTGGAGTTTTAAAGGCTTTACGAGCTAAAGCAAAGAACCTCCCGGTATGTATAGCAGGAACATCTGCCGGAGCAATAATAGCCGCTTGCTATGCAGCTGAAGTTCCACAGTCGATACTGGAGAAGAGTGCAGAAGATTTTGGCTGGTTTCAGCATGTCATTAGCATTTCCGACACCACAAAGCATGTTCTTAAATTACGTAGAGAGGGTGGGCTGCTTTCTAATGCAGCTCTTGCCGATACCATGAACACACTTCTTGGCGGCAGAGGGTTTGATGACCTCCCTATCGACCTTGCCGTAACCGCTTCTGATCTGGATAAAAGAGTGAGGGTGATCTTTACTTCAAAATATATGGCCGGGAAATTGAAACAAAACAGTGAGGAATTGGAAAATTATCTCCTCCCACCGGATAAATTCAGAAACGGCTTTACAACTGAAATAATCTCAGATATGACAGATATAGGCCTTGCTGTGCGAGCAAGTTCTGCTGTTCCGGGTGTCTTTCAACCTATCGAAATTAGTGGATATCACCTTGTTGATGGTGGAGTTCTGGATCAGGTTCCTGTTGATGTCGCAAAAGCGATGGGAGCAAGTCATACCATTGGTGTGAGTCTGGGTATGGCAATGGTGGTTGAGCAAATGAGCTCTGCGTTTACTACGTTTAATAAAACCATCGAAGCACTGGCTATCCCTCAGATCAGAAAAAGTCTTGATCTTGCCGATCTGGGTTTCCAAATATCTCATATTGAGAATAAAAGTCCCATAAAACTGCATCAGATGGATCTGATCGATCAGGGGGAGCGGGAAATGCTGAACTATATGAATACGGTGGATTGGTTGTAAACAGCCTCAATCCTGAAAATGTTGCTTGAGTTTCACTTATAGATGTACTATAGTTGGTTTGTAATATATCCATATAGTTGAGGATTCTTGAAATTACCTCAGGTGCAGGAAAGAATATTATGAATGACAATTTTGATTATCAAGCTGCCAGAAAATTTCTTAAAGAAAAATCAGAAAGAAAAAAGCAATACTCGTATGAATTATATGCAAAGGCCAAAAAAGAGGCTGATGCCATTATATTAGCATTACAAAATAATTTCCCTGTTACACGAATATATCAGTGGGGTTCTCTTCTTTCACCAGAGCGTTTTGATGAAAATTCAGATATAGATATTGCCGTGGAAGGACTCAATTCGGCAGAGGAATTTTTTAAACTCTATGGGTTTGCCCTGAGTAAAACGTCTTTTCCTCTAGATCTTGTTGAGATGGAGAAAATTGGTGAGCTGAATCGTAAATCAATAATCGAAAAAGGGAAGCTGATCTATGAAAAACAGTGATTTGAGTATGTTGGTTGGAGAAATCAAAAAGACCATTTCTCAATTAACTAAAATGAATCAGAAATGAGGCAATTTCATAAATCAAAGATTTATAGAAATTGCCTTATGAAGTTTTTGATCATAAATATGTATTATGTTATAATATAAGTAATTACA
>JABMQR010000194.1 GCA_013202335.1 Bacteroidota bacterium | reverse complement strand
TTCTGGAATGGACACCGGATGTTATGAAAGCTTTTGTAGATGACAGCCTCTATTTTAAATATGTAAACGAAGGTCTGGGGCAGTCTAAATGGCCCTACGATAAACCTTATTATCTCATCCTGAATGTTGCCGTCGGAGGTGCCTGGGGAAGTATGAAAGGAATTGATGAGGATGCGTTCCCGCAAACCATGGAGGTGGATTATGTGAGAGTATATCAGAAAATGGAGTAAAAGGTTTTACTTCAAACATGAATATTAAACATTAGAACTATTAACAATGAAAAAGAGAACCATTTACCTTGGTAATACAGAGGTAAACAGCAGGAAGGAAGGAGTTGACGGGCAGTTTGTGGAAATTGACAATGAAAAGTATTACAAAATAGGCAATTACCATGAGATGCCTGACTTCTTTATGAGTATCGTCAGCGATTCTGATCACTGGATGTTTATATCAAGTAACGGTTCCCTTACAGCCGGACGAAAGAACCGGAATCATGCTTTGTTTCCCTATTATACAGACGATAAAATTCACGATTATAGAGATATCACCGGAAGTAAGACCTTTATCCTGGTTGAGAAAAATGAGAAAACATTCTTGTGGGAACCATTTACGGATGAATCAGAGAAACTATACAGGATCAGGAGAAACCTGTACAAAAGCATCTATAGTAATAAGATCATATTTGAGGAGGTTAATGTTGATCTGAACATCAGTTTTCAATATGGCTGGTACAACAGCGAGAAATTCGGATTTGTAAAAAAATCCTGTTTAACCAATCAAAGCGATGCAGCAGTAAATATTAAAGTGCTTGACGGCATCAGGAACATCCTCCCATACGGGGTGGATTATACTTTCCAGAATGAATTCAGCAATCTGCTTGATGCATATAAGAAGAACGAGCTGCTTGAAAACAGCACGCTGGGTTTATTTCTGCTGAGTTCTATTCCTGTGGACAGGGCAGAACCCAGCGAAGCCTTAAAAACAACTACTGTCTGGTCCACCGGGTTAAAAAACAGCAATATTCTGATCTCCGGCAAACAGGTAGACATATTTAAAAAAGGCCTGCCCATTGAAACAGAATTGGATATCCGGGCCTCAAGAGGGGAATACTATATAAATGCCTGCCTGGAACTGGAAGAACATACTTTGCAGGAATGGCTGATCATTGCTGAAATAAACCAGGATAGCAGTGATGTAGCCAATTTAAATCAGTTCATTAGAACAGAAAAGAACATCGCGGACCTGGTTCATAATGATATTGCAGCAGGCACATCGAATCTGATATCTATCGTAGCAAAAGCGGATGGTTTGCAAAAGGGCAACGAAGAGTTATGCTACGCCCGTCATTTTTCGAATACACTCTACAATGTGATGCGGGGTGGTATATTCACAAATAACTATACAGTTGATACCAGAGACTTTAAGCTTTTCGTCCGGCAAACCAATCAAATGGTATATACGGAGTTTGAATCATGGCTGCAACAACTGGCAGAAGAAATTCACTATCCGGACCTGATCCACCTGGCAGAAAAGACAAAAAGCCCTGAATTAGAAAGGATATGTTACGAATACCTGCCCCTCACCTTTAGCCGGCGACATGGAGATCCTAGCCGGCCATGGAATCTGTTTTCCATTGAAACCATTAACGAAAATGGCACATGCAGGTTGAATTACGAGGGAAACTGGCGGGATATATTTCAAAACTGGGAAGCACTCAGCCTCTCTTTTCCCGAATTTATTGAGGGCATGATCAGCAAATTCCTGAATGCATCTACCGCCGATGGTTATAATCCCTACCGGATAACCAGAGAAGGTATTAACTGGGAATCACCGTCTCCGGACGATCCCTGGGAATACATAGGTTATTGGGGCGACCATCAAATCATTTACCTGCTAAAATTCCTGGAGCAATCCAATGCATTTCATCCCGGGAAACTGGATGAACTAATGCCCCGCGACACTTTTGTATATGCAAATGTGCCCTACCGGATTAAAAACTTTGAGGAAATTGTAAATAATCCTAAAGACACCATTTTGTTTGATCATCGCTTACATGCAGAAATTGAGGATTTAACAAAACAGATTGGAGCAGACGGTCGCCTGTTGCGAAACAGGGAAGGGCAGATATGCCAGGCAAACCTGACAGAGAAAATACTGGTTACATTGCTTTCGAAATTGAGCAATTTTATTCCCGGGGCAGGTATCTGGATGAACACGCAGCGACCCGAATGGAACGATGCCAATAATGCCCTTGTTGGTCACGGAGTTTCTATGGTCACACTCTATTACCTGAGAAGGTTCCTTCAATTCTGGTATACCATTTACAGGAACACCACTATTAAAGAGATAAGTATCTCTGAAGAAGTGATCGCTCAGTTTGATATAATAGTTGCACTTTTTACTGAGCATACTGCATTATTGGAAAAAGGTTTCTCCGATAGGGACAGATGGCTTTTTGCCAGTTCACTTGGTAATGCAGGAAGTGCATACCGGGAAGCGATTTACAATAATTCTTTCACGGGGAAGAAAGGGACCATTCAAATAAAAGCATTACGGGAATTTTTTGCATTATCCTTAAAATATATCGATCATTCTATAAAAGTGAATCAGCGCGAAGATGGGCTTTACCATGCTTACAACCTGATTTCATTTAAAGGGAAAAGCATTTCAATACGTAATTTATACGAAATGCTCGAAGGCCAGGTGGCTGTTTTAAGTTCAGGCTATTTATCGGCAGAAGAGGGACTTGATGTAATGAATGCCATGAAAGGAAGCAGCCTGTTCAGGTCTGATCAGTATAGCTATTTGCTTTATCCCGACAGGCAATTACCTCGTTTCATTGAGAAGAACCAAATCCCTGTAAACCGGGTAAAAGGATCTGTATTGTTAAGTAAACTAATCACCGGTAATAATTCAGCCATAGTTAGTGTTGATAATACCGGTGCCTATCACTTTAATGGAACCTTCAGAAATTCAGAAGTTTTAGCCAAAACGCTTGACGGATTAGATGCTGATGAATATGGTTTTCTTGTCGGGGAAGAAAAAGAAATGGTGCTGGAAATTTTCGAGGAGGTGTTCGATCACCAGTCATTTACAGGCCGTTCGGGTACATTTTACGGGTATGAAGGACTGGGTAGTATTTACTGGCACATGGTTTCAAAATTGCTGCTGGTTGTTGAGGAGTGCTTTTTTAAAGGAATACATGAAGGAGTCAGTCCGGCGACAATAAGCAAAATTAAAGATCACTATAATGAAATTAAAGCCGGTATCGGGCTGTACAAATCTCCTGAGTTATATGGGGCTTTCCCAACGGATGCCTATTCACATACTCCTGCGAACGCGGGAGTAAAGCAACCAGGACTAACCGGACAGGTGAAAGAAGATTTTATATCCAGAATGGGAGAATTGGGTGTCCGGATTAAAGATGGAGGGATCCTGTTTAATCCTTCTTTATTGAACAGGGATGAGATACTTAAACAAAGAGAATTGTTTGAATATCTTGACCTGTTCGGTTTTATGCAGAAGATAGAATTAAATAGCGGCCAACTGGGATTTACGTTCTGCCAGGTTCCAATCATCTACAC
>JABMQR010000193.1 GCA_013202335.1 Bacteroidota bacterium | reverse complement strand
TTTCCTAAAAATCTTTGATTTTTGAAATTGCCTCTTTCAAAGAAAAACTTTGAAGAATAGAAATTACATAAACTCTATTCTCGAATCATCCCATCATTCCGGTATCCACCCCGAGCTTTTGGCCATGAGGAGTCAGCAAGACCCGTCTCATAATTCGTTATGCAGGAGTAAATTTTTCCATCCAGACTGCCGACAATCAGACTTCCATCAATACCCATAGCTGGGCTGGTAAATATTGATCCGCCAAGTTGGAGTTTCCATTTCAGATCCCCGGAGGGCTCAATCGCATAGAGATTATGATCATCACTCCCCGCATAAATCGTACCGCTTTTCCCAACAAGAGGGCTGCCTGCGAAAATACTTCCTGCCTTAAATTTCCAGAGTTCATCCCCCTCACTGCTAACAGCATAGAGATAGTAGTCATCACTTCCTATATAGACAGTCCCGTCATTTCCTATCACCGGACTTGAGTATATCTCACCATCCGTACGAAAATCCCAGAGAATCCTGCCTGCGGCAGAGACCGCATAGAGAGATGCATCGGCACTTCCAAAATAGATGGTTCCATCTGCACTCAAAGCCGGATTGGTTTCGATAGCAATTTGAGTTCTCAGGCGCCACTTTAGTTTCCCGTCAGCTGTTAATGCATAGAGGTACCTGTCCATACTCCCAAAATATATCGTCCCATCGCTGCCGATAGACGGGCTGGAGGTTATCGAACTTCCCGTTTTGTATTTCCAAAGTACAGTCCCATCTGGTGCTGCGGCGTAGAGATACCGGTCTCCGCTCCCAAAATATATCGTGCCGTCTGCATTAATGGCCGGACTGGAAACAATACTGCCTTCCGTTTCAATCCGCCATTGCTCTGTTCCCTCTGAATTTACTGCATAGAAATTCTTATCACGACTTCCTACATAAACAGTTCCATCTGAACCAACTGCAGGGCTGGATTTTATTCCAGATTCGGCATTGAATATCCATCTCCTTCTGCCTTCCGGAGTCAACGCCGTTAACCTGCCATTTTCGCTGCCAATATAGATTGTTCCGTCATCACCGATTGCCGCACTTGAAAGTATCTCATCTCCAACAGAGAGGCGCCAGGCCATATCATAGTTCTTTTCAAATACAGCCTTCAACACAACATCAGATGTTATCTCCACTGATACCGGGTTATCATTACTCACGGCATCACCTTCCCAGTGAGAAAAACTCCAGTCACTACCTGCCTCTGCAGTCACTTGAACCATGTTACCAATATACAGCTCAGTATCAGAACCGCTGCTTGAAACAATTTTACCGTTACCCTCAACAGAGAGCTGCAAGGTTGCCGTTTTTCGCACAAAGACAGCAGTTATGTCCATAGAACTCTCCGCGGTTACCGTTACCGGGTTTTCATTAGACAGAAGGTTCCCCTCCCACCGACTGAACTCCCAACCAAAATCCGGAGCAGCCTCCAGACTCAATACATCACCCACAAAAATAACTTTACTGAGATCAGGGGCTACAAGACTTCCATCACCTGAAGTTGATACTGATATATCTACTGTTTCTTTCTCAAATTCAGCAGTAAGGGTGAGATTATCTAACACTTTCACCGCAATATTACTGTCGGTACCTGAAGCTGATCCTTTCCACCCGCTAAACTTCCATCCATTATCCGGCAAAGCAGTAAAGGATATCAGCGTTCCTTCCTCAAACATATCCTGATCAGAGGGAAACCCGACTCTTCCCCCGCCCTCTATACGAACGGCAACAGAGTAAAGTGTTTTTTGACATCCAGCAGCTGTCAGGAGAATTACTACAATAATTAACAGTGTTTTTACAGTTTTCATACTCACCCCAAAATTCATAGTTTATACTATAGTATGACATGCTTTATGAGATATGAATATGTCAAATTATTTCTTGACTCTGTTCACACTGTTCCCACTAACCGGATTAGTACTTTTTCTAAACAGTTTAAATTTCTATTATATATTGTGTAACTGATCACAATCCGTTGAACTGGTCAAATAAACCAAATCAGAAGAAATTAAAGATATTTTTCTCTCATTGACCTTTTCGACAGCGTTTTGAAAGAGTATAATAAAGTAATTGTAAGAACCCTAAGATGTTTGTAGTAGTATTTAAAAAAGGAGCTCTCCATGAATCTGATTTTAATTGTGATGGGTGTTTCAGGTTGTGGAAAAAGTACTTACGGCCGCATACTGGCAGAAAGATTTGATTTACCATTCATTGATATTGATGATTTCCACACCCCTGAACAAATGAGAACAATCAGTTTTGGACGCCACCCAACTGAAGATGAAATGTATGAACTCACTAATACGCTTGCGAAAAAACTGGTTGAATACACTGGAGAAGATGGAGTAGTTCTGGCCTGTTCTGCTTTAAAAGAGAAAGAACGTAAATTACTGGGATCTTATCTGAGTAATCCACCGCTGTTTATTTATCTCAAAGGAAATCTCGAGACCATACAACAGCAGATAGAGAAAAGATCCGGTCATTTTTTCCCCCCGGAGTTATTGACCCGGGAATTTCAAATTCTTGAAGAACCCGAGGATGCAATTGTAGTCAATCTTCACCCATCGCTTGATTTTGCAGACTCAGTTGAAGGGCTCTTACTCGAGTTAATCTGATTATTACAACATTTTCGTTTGGTTCTCAGCGCATTCAGAGGAGAGAAATGAATCTACTACACCCAATAAATCCTGATATGTATCTACTGCAGCAAGATCAGGATTATCCAGCCTGATTAAATCCGGTGCACAAAACAGTGCTCCGGTGTCAGCCTTTTGGATCATCGTCAGATCATTATAAGAATCACCCGCTGCAAAAACACTCATTCCAATAGATTGCAGAGCTTGTACTGCCATTTTTTTACCATCCTGCTGTCTGAGCTTATAATCCACAATGGCACCTTCATCATTACAAATAAGATGATTGCAAAACAACGTTGGCCAATTCAACTTTCTCATAAGCGGTTTGGCAAACTCCTCAAAAGTATCCGAAAGAATGATTACCTGAGTTCTGGACAAGAGTGCCTCAAGAAAATCAGCTGCTCCTTCAAGCGGTTCCATAGTCTCTATAACCTGCTGGATATCACTAAGGCCAAGGTCATGCTCCCTGAGAATCCCTATGCGTTTTTTCATAAGTATATCGTAATCCGAAATATCGCGGGTTGTTAAAGAAAGTTCCTTAATACCGGTCTTTTTTGATACATTAATCCATATTTCAGGAACCAGAACTCCCTCAAGATCAAGACAAACAATTTTCATAGTATTATTCCTTTACTTTTATATCTCGCTTATGTGAAATACTTATTTATGATACATGAGACAATTTTAAAATTCTAAAAAATCAAATCAATAATTTGGATTTAGCAAAATGGAATCAAGCTTTCAGCTTAACTCTTCCTAATTTTGAAAGATCCTCACCTGTTAAAAGCAATTCAATTTTATCAGATTATAAATGCTGCTGCAATTAACCCTCAGCTACATTTTTATCCTCAGGCGTCCAATTAATATCCAATAACCGACTTGCCTCAGCATATGGATAGACAAACCTTTTTTTCCAAAAGTCTGTAATTTCAGAGAAATTAATCCTAAAAGCAGTCTCCATTATCCCCTCTCCAAATTCTGGATTGGGGGATGTTCCGGAAACTACTGCATGTTCAGGACTTGCCAGTTTCAGGTATATTTTTAAAATTTCCGGCATATAATCTTTAACCTTCCTGAATGCTTTCAAGTAGCTCAAATCAGTGAAGTCAATCATTGGTTTAATATGTACATCCTCTCTTGAAAATACAGCCTGACTTTTATCCGGGTGATACAGTTCCATAAACCGAAGAACATCACCATTATGCTCATTCCCAGGATAAAAGGTTATTTTACCAAAAAGATATTTGGTTTCAGGAAAAAGGTCGACAATTACCCCAAGTCCAGAAAAAAGTGAGAAAAACACAACCCCGTGTTTCTGATATTTTGGTACAACAAAACTCCTGCCTAATTCAATGGCAGGGAGGCTTCCCTTTTTACCCAAAAGATTATCAAGATTGAAAAGTCTGTCCATGTCCAGTTTAAATGTAGGACCTTGCTCATGTACAAAGAATCTATATCCAGCTACCATTTCAGTGGTATCAACTTTAATAACAAACATTTGGTGGTAATATTCATCAAATGGATCCAGATCGAGATCTGATCTGCCACCGGCACCCTTCTCGGCAAATGCCGCCTTGCGCATCATTCCTATAGCTTCTATTATTGCCGGAAAACGGGATTTCATATGGGCAGGAAGAATGTATACTATAAGATTCTCTACAATAGATACCGAGTGATGAGAGATTACGCTAAGTTCCTGCTGCAATGCTGTGTTCACAAAAAACTCCTGACAGACATTCAAGCTTAAGGCTATTGCCTCACTTATCTGAACTATTTAAACAGATTTGTATTATAAATGAAAAATGAAATAAATCTCAATGATTTCTTGACTTTACAGAAAAAATAACTTATTGTTCACTATGTTTACTATGTTAATGAACTATAGTAGCTGCTAACAAAAAAACATTTGGAGGGAATATGCGACTCTCAACGAAAAGCAGGTATGGAACACGTGCAATCCTGGAAATAGCAAAATCATATGGTCAAAAACCCATTAAAAGAAAAGAAATTGTATCCGGGCAGAAAATTCCAGATTCCTATTTGGAAAACATTCTTATAACGCTGAAAGCTGCCGGTTTTATCAGAACACTCCGTGGTGCTAATGGCGGGTATCAGCTGACAAGGGACCCAAAGCTTATAACAATACTGGAAATAGCTAACGCACTTGAAGGGCATATGACACCCGTTCCCTGCCTTGATACCGATAAATGCGATCTTATCCAGGAATGTGCTACCCGATCAGTTTGGTCAGAAATGTACCAGGCTATGGAAAAAGTACTACGCTCATACACCCTGCAGGACATAATTGAAAAAAACAATGAAACAGACCCAATAGATTACTTCATATAATAATCGGGGCTGAAGGAGATACTATGCATATTGCACAATCAATAACAGATTTAGTAGGAAACACCCCACTCTTGAGACTGGGAAAGCTCTCAGAAGAGACGGGTAATGAAATAATCGGAAAACTGGAATACTTCAATCCACTCTCCAGTGTTAAAGACAGAATAGCTCTTGGTATGCTTGAGGTTGCAGAACGTGAAGGAAAAATTACTGCAGGGAGCCTTATTGTTGAACCTACCAGTGGAAATACAGGAATTGGATTGGCCTTTATATCAGCCTCCCGCGGATACCGTCTTATACTAACGATGCCTGAATCGCTCAGTATTGAAAGAAGGAACCTGCTGAAAGCACTCGGAGCAGAGGTTGTGCTAACCCCTTCCGATGGGGGAATGAAAGCTGCTATTGAAAAGGCCGAGGAGATTGTTCGGGAAAATCCCGGCAGTTTTATGCCGCAGCAGTTTCTAAACCCTGCAAATCCTGAAACTCACCGGAGAACCACTGCAAAAGAAATTCTTCATGATACTGATAACCAGATTGATTATTTTGTATCAGGTATTGGAACAGGTGGAACTATAACGGGAACAGGTGAGGTATTAAAACAGGAGATCCCAGGGATTAAAGTGATCGCTGTGGAACCGGAAGAATCAGCCGTTCTCTCCGGGAACAAACCCGGATCACATAAGATTCAGGGAATTGGAGCCGGATTTATCCCAGACGTACTAAACACTGATATTTTTGATGAAATTTTACAGGTATCTTCTGTAGAGGCAGCCGGGATGACCAGGCAGCTGGCACGGACAGAGGGTCTTTTTGTCGGAATATCATCAGGTGCAGCTGTAGCAGCTGCGTACAGGGTTGCAAAAAGGGAACCATTCTCAGGAAAACGAATAGTAGTCATTCTGCCTGATACAGGTGAAAGATATCTGTCAACATGGATTTTTAAGGATGCCTGAGGAAATTTAAGAAATTTTCGATTTCATAAATTTCCTTTTGAAGTTTTTAATTTGAAGTATCTATATCATTATATAGTAACACTATATAATAAATTAAAAACTTCTGCCTAATCGGTAGATTTTTCATAAACTTCGCATGGTACAAACTAAAGAAACAGGAGAAATTATGAGTTACAAATTTGAAACACAAGTTCTACATGCCGGGTCACAAATTGACGAAACTGGTTCACGCGGAGTACCGCTGTACAGGACTAGCGCCTATATGTTCAAGAATACCGAACATGCGGCTAATCTTTTTGCGTTGAAAGAGTTAGGGAATATATATACAAGACTCCAGAACCCAACACAGGATGTACTTGAGCAGCGTGTGGCTGCGCTTGAGGGAGGAGCAGCAGCTCTGGCACTCTCTTCAGGAACATCAGCTATATTTTATACAATAATAAATGTTTGCGGATATGGTGATGAAGTTGTTTCATCAAGCAGCCTTTACGGCGGAACGTACACTATGTTTAATAACATTCTCCCTGAAATGGGAATAAAAGTCCGCTTTGTACCGGAAGGTACTCCGGAAGCCTTTGAAGCTGCTGTTACTGATCGTACCCGAATGTTTTTTACAGAAGTAATCGGCAACCCATCTCTTGATGTAACTAATATATCAGCAATAGCAGAAGTAGCTAAAAAGCACCACGTCCCTCTGGCTGTGGACTCCACATTCACCACCCCATACCTGTTCAAACCACTTGAACATGGTGCAGATATTGTTATCCATTCATTGACAAAATGGCTTGGCGGCCATGGTATCGGGCTTGGAGGAATTGTTGTCGACAGCGGAAAGTTTGACTGGACTGATCCTAAATTCCGATTGTTTAATGAACCGGATGCCTCATACCACGATCTTCGATATGCACAGGATCTTGGAGATTTAAGTCCGCTTGCATTTATTTTGCGAATGAGACTTGTACCCTTAAGAAATCTTGGTGCCTGTATAAGTCCGGATAATGCCTGGATGTTTCTCCAGGGTATTGAGACACTACCGTTAAGAATGGACAGACACTGTTCAAATGCTCTTGCTGTTGCCTCATATTTACAGAAACATCCGCGTGTCAGCTGGGTTCGCTATCCCGGACTTCCCGGGGATCCCGCATATGCCGCTGCCGCAAAACAGCTGGAAAATGGGTTTGGCGGCATGGTAGTCTTTGGTGTTAAGGGAAGCGGCAGTACCGATCGGGAAGCAGGAGAAGCATTCATCAACAACCTGCAGCTGGTCTCTCACCTTGCAAATGTGGGGGATGCAAAATCCCTTGCCATTCATCCGGCTAGTACAACACATTCTCAGATGAATGAAGATCAGCAGAGATTCGGGGGAATTACTCCGGATATGGTTCGACTATCGGTTGGTATTGAGCATATCGATGATATCTTGAATGATCTGGATTCAGCACTAAACAGCTGAGTTACAACTAACAAAGTATAACTTGAAGAGGGGTAGAAATGGCAATTATCATTCCTGAAAACTATCATATACAGAAAGCACTACAGGAAAGACGAGTTCACTGCATTACCCCTGGTCGTGCGGAACATCAGGATATAAGACCGCTGAGGATTGGTATTCTGAATATAATGCCCCAGGCGGAGAGCTACGAATTTAATATTCTGTTTCCCCTGGGTCGTTCCGTTATCCAGATTGAGCCTGTCTGGCTGCGTCTGGAAACCCATAACTACAGGAGCAGCAACAAGGAGCATCTGGATACCTTTTATCACACCTTTGAGGATGCTATAAAGCATCGTGGGTTTGATGGAATAATCATTACCGGAGCCCCTGTTGAAGAGATTCCTTTTGAAGAAGTAGTTTACTGGAATGAATTTACTGAAATTCTTGACTATGCCCATGAACATGTCGCCTCAACTCTGGGAATCTGCTGGGGTGGTTTAGCCCTGGCAAAATATATGGGAATTGAGAAAGTTAAGTATCCTAACAAATTATTCGGTATCTACCCGCTGCGCAATCTTGACCGTTCAAATCGTATTACCGGGGATCTTGATGACATTTTTTGGTGCCCGCAAAGCCGGTATTCCGGCATTCCTGATGAAGTACTGGAAAAGAAAGAACGTGAAGGTGAGATTAAGCTTCTGGCACATTCAAAAGAGACGGGTTATGTGATTTTTGAGAGTGCTGACGAGAAATTTATTATGCATCTGGGTCACGCTGAATACCGAACTCAACGGTTAATAGAAGAGTATGAACGCGATATGGGTAGAGGAAGAACTGATGTAACCCCACCGGTTAATCTTGATACTAAAAATCCGCAAAATATCTGGAGAAGTTCCAGTCAGGAATTTTTCCTTCAATGGATTAAAAAAGTCTATCTTGATACCCCGTATGAAATCTAATAGATAAAAATCGGCGCCTTGACCCTTTATGGCTGCCGATTTTTTTCTTCTCAATCCTGTATCATTAAAAATCCATCCAGATCTGTATCTGCATATCTGGTAAACTTCTTGAGATTCTCTTCCTTCATGTGTGCAATTTCACCAAAAGTAGTTGAAATATCAGGATTTATATCTCGGTGAGAACGAACATAGGTAGTTTGATAAAAAGAGAGTTTTTTCTTCTTATGTACTCCCATCGCCATCATCCTTACCGCTCCTTTCTGTATAAGAAGAAGTTTTTCATGCAAATCCTCTTCTGATAAAATACTCCAGACACCAAGAGTTATTGCCTGTTGATGATTATTTAAGTCACCAACAAATTCCCCGCGAAGAAGCACCTCTTTATTCTCCCCGAGATAGGGAGCAAAATCCAGATGTTCGGCAAGTTTTCTATCGGTAGCAAGAAATTTCCCGGTTTCCGGATTCATAGTAAATATTATGACATTATCTATAGCCTGCCCGTAACTCCTGAACAGCGGACCCCGGTATTTACGTAATGCAACAACTTCATTCAACAGTGCCATACGCCCTTTCATCTCACAGGCTGTTTTAAAAAGCCATTGCTGAATTCGTGTATGGTCTCCCCGAAATGATTCAATTTCCTTATTCAACTCGTCTTCATTCATATTTCCCCTGAGATAGGAGAGGATCATTCGGTAGATGGTTCGTATATTATGATCCATACTGAACTGCAGGATTAGATCAAAAATAAAAAGTTCCATTTTCCTGATCTGCCAGATATAAGCTATTACTGTATTTCGGGGAGTATGTTTTGAGATCTTATTTACTTCAATCAAATTTTGAAACTCATTAAACCGGCGCTCAAGCTGCGCATAGAGTTTTTCGCTTGCACCTTTTGGTGGACGGTCAAAATTGATAGTCCATACAGCTCCGTTTCCCGGGGAGCTCTTAATATCAATATTTTCCTTACCAAAAGCTGAATAGATTTGCATAGAGCCTAAACCCTCACCTGCACGTCTGCCTTTTGTCGACTTTCCCACAAATGAAGGTATGCCATCCGCTCCTGGTTTCAGCATATCCTCTGACATTCCTATTCCATTGTCCTTGATCCTCAGGACAACCCGATCATTTTTATCACGCAAATCGATATGTAAAACCCCTTTTTCACCCTTTTCCCGAATTGCATCCAGAGAATTCGAGACAACATTTACTAATGCACGGCTGAAATTCACGTAGTATCCAAGAACTACAGAGGTATCTGAATCCAAACTAAAATGGAGTCTGCAGGATACTGAAGAGGCCTCAACATAGGGAATAATCCGTTCAAGAATAAGATCTCTGAGGTTTACCTCGTGAATTCTATCGATAGTATCCCGAAACCTATTCAGGATGTTTACGAGTGTTGTGGTCTCCCTGTTGATATCTTCAATGATTTTCCCGGAGTTTGCATTTGAGAGGGAATCAACCATATGGGAGAGAAATCTGATAGTTTTACGTGCATCATGCCTTGCTTTACCAATGTCATCATTTTTTGCATCAGTTATTGTCTTCTCAACCCCAAAGGGCTTGAGAAGGTCCTTAGGTGTTGCGGAGAGATGATAATATATGAGGTTTCTGTAAACAATTGTTTCCCCAAGTGTAAATCCCTTGTTTTTAAAGTACTCCAGGGTATCCGGCTGCTTTTCCCACAGATAGAGATAAACTGTTGACTCAGGAGGTATATTATCGGCGAGATGCTCAATAAAGGTGGTCCCAATCCCTCTGCCTCTGCCAAATGGGCTGGTAACAATTTTATAGATATGAAAATTAGTTTTTTCTGCATCTGAGTATACCTGAATATATCCCAGAATCTCGCCCTCTTCACCCCAATAATAGCTGTGCTCATAATCAGGCATAATTCCTGCATCCTTAATATATGGAGAGGGAATGATAAAGGTATCTATATTAAGAAGTGGGCTTCGATTTATCCGTATAACCGTTTCAGGAGTAAGTTTTTGAATTGGATGCTTTTTAGTTAAATCTTTCATGAAAAAACCTCTCTTTACAACTACTACCGCCGTTCCTGTCTACTATATTTTCTGCCGGGATTTTATTTTCTGCAGGAGCCAGCTTATGTTTTCACCAAGGGTTTCCATGGTTTCCACGCCTTCAGCATCTTCAGTGAAATCACCCGGTTTTTGGGCAACACTGAGATTCCAATAAGAAGAACCCGGTACGATCATCTCATTTATAAAGAAAAAATTATTAAGAGCCTGGAACACATTGAGAGCACCGGCTCTTCTCACCGGCACTACAGATGCACCAATCTTTCTCTTAAGTAAACCACCATTAGCCCGTGCGACATACCCGCATCTGTCAATAAGAGCTTTTATTTCCGGAGTAAGTGCTGCAAAATATGTCGGGGATCCTAATATCACCACATCAGCATCCATCATTTTCCAAAGTGCATCATTCACAAGATCATCCTGAAATACACACTGGTTATTTTTGTTTTTAGAACAAGCTCCGCAAGCCCTGCAGCCGTGTATATTTTCATTGCCGACCTGCACAACCTCACATGAAATTGAATCCTTCTCCAGTTTTTCAAAAACCTTCATAATCATATCATAGGTATTACCCCGCTTTCTGGGGCTGCCGTTAAATGCTACAGCTTTCATAACTGATTCTCCTTTTCATTATTGCCTTAGTATACTGTTTATAGGGTGGTATGTCATGAGCGATCATAGGTCTTTATACTGGTCAGATTGCAAAAATTAATGCTATAGTTATGAGGTGAAGAGCAAACCCGTAACCCTCCACCAAATCGCAAAAGCCGCAGGAGTTTCCATAGGGACAGTAGACCGGGCACTGAATAACCGTGGACGGGTCGCACCAGAAACAAAAGAGCGTGTCCTGGACGCAGTGCAGGAGCTGGGATACACACGGAATATAATCGCCAGCAGTTTATCAAGAAATCGTCCCTTCTGTTTTTCTGTGATTATGCCTGAACCGGAGGGTGATGCGGGATACTGGAAAATGCCGGCATCTGGAATTCGTACTGCTGCTGAAGAGCTCGCACAATTCAATGTGCAGGTATCTTTGCATTTCTATTCAATACTCTCAAATAACTCATTTTCAAAATGTATTCAAACTGCTTTGAAAAAAGAGGCAGATGGACTGCTTATTGCTCCATCCGGAATCATAAATCCTGATCTGCTGGTTAATATGATTCCACGGGATATACCTTATGTTTTCTTTGATTCTATTGCTGAAAAATTGAACCCTATCTCATCTATCGGCCAGGATGCTGTACGAAGCGGAGAGTTGGCTGCCCGACTTATGTCAATTCTGACAAAAACACGTGGCAAACTTCTCATTATGCTTCCTGTTACCGGTCCCAGTCATATTCGAAGCCGTGTGGAAAAATTTACACAAGCAGCAAAGAATACTGGATTCCACCAGATTGTCCATGAAACTTTCAACCCCACTGATTCTACTGAAAATCTTATTGACCTTGGCTGTTCAATACTAAAAAAACACAAGCCTGCCGGAATATTTGTCACAAATTCCTTTACATATGTTTTTGCCGAAGCCAAGCAACAGGTTTTTCCTGATTTACCTATTCCTTTGATTGGTTATGATCTCATTCAGGAGAACGTCCATTACCTCTCTACAGGGGTTATCGATTTTCTCCTCAGCCAGCGACCTTTTGAGCAGGGATATCTGGGTATAATGACATTGTTCCGCAGTATAGTACTTAAAGAATTTGTCCAGGAATCTGTACTACTCCCGATAGACATAATTACCAAAGAGTCTGTTGACAATTATGTGCAGCATATTCCCATTTTTCCCCATAGCAAAGTCACCAACTAACTACCCACTGACACGCCTTCCCTGATAAAACCAGTCGATCCTATTGATGAAAATTCAACCAGCAGATTGATACCTTTTTTAAACACTGCATCTCCAAAAACAGCAGTATGTGATGAAAAAACTTCAACAGCCTGTTCCAGGTCTTGCGGGTTCGCATCAATAGTGAATCCCTGAAATCTCCAATGAGCCATAACAGTTCCAAAATTCGGGGCAGGAGTAAATTCTCTTTTATTTATATTCAACTCTTCCGCTATCTGAAAAAGCAGACTCTGAAATCCAGGTTTGTAGTACTCTTTAATTATTGGATATATAACAGGAAGTGTCGGAGCCGCCTGCAGCAGCCGTTGGATTGATTCTTCCGGACTACCGGAAGTCTGGAGTACCGGAGCTGTCATTTCTTCTGCAATCCTCTCCCGTACCCGTATAAAACTATGCAGCAGTAAATGCTCTTTAGAGGGGAAAAAGTTATAAAACGATCCCTTTGCAATTGAACTTTTTGCAGCAAGTTCATCCACGGTAGTTTTTTTAACACCATATATTCCAAATAGCTTAATACCATTTTCCACAATAGAATGAAAAATTCTCTCTTTTCTCTCATCTGTAAAAATAGCCGGCATAGTCTACCTTCTTCTTATTAATCAATAATGACCTTATGACTATTTTAGTATATTTAGTCATATTTAGCTATAAAAAAATACAAATATCCGGATAATTGGATGTTTTGTACATATTTGGGGTATGGTTATTAACTTATGGGGTATATTTAGTGCTATAGTTGTGATTGTTGTAATGGTAAAACAATCTCACAAACTGTTCCAATCACTCCATCTGAACTATCTCTATTTGACAAACTAACCGATCCGTTATGTAGAGAGGCGCCACTTTTCACTATTGCCAGACCTAATCCACTACCCTCAATCGATTGTGCGGATGAACGAAAGAACCTGTCAAAAACTCTGGGTAAATCAGCTGTCAGTATCCCAGGTCCATTATCGATAATAGTAAACAGCGCATTATTATCCTGCAGATATATTTCAATAGAAATATGTATATCATCTGATTTTTGATGAACTAACTGCGAGAATTTTATGCTGTTTCCTAAAATGTTTTGCAGCATTCCAGTTACAACATCGTAATCACAGTAAATAAGTTCCTTAAGAACATCCTCATCTGCATCTATCTCAATTTGCGGAGAATCTTTTGCAGCATCTCCGGTATATGATGGCAGAGAACCTTTGAGAATATCCCCTATCCGGTAATTTGAAAAATCTCTCCTTACAGCGGCAAGAGATTCCCTGTTCTCCATCCTCGAAAGTTCAAGAAGCTTAGAGACTATTAATTTAATACGTTCAGCCTGGTGCTTCCCCTTAAATATATAATCTGCCCTTCTCCCGTCGTCGACTCCCCCATGCCCTTCCAATAACTCAAAATATGCTATAAGAGCTGTTAATGGGGTTCGTAGTTCATGTGAAGCATCAGAAAGAAAATTTTTTAAGGTATCCCGTTCCGTTTCAAGATCGCCTACTGTCTCTTCAAGTTTATCTGCCATCCCATTGAACTGACTTGCCAGAAGACCTATCTCATCCTCATATCCTTTATTTTTAAGAACAGCACGTGCTGATAAATTTCCTTCTCCCATATCACTTACAGCCCGGCTTAACGAGACAATAGGGTTTGATAGCTTTCTGCCCATCCACCATCCCAAAAGACCCGACAACAGCAATGCTATAGCAGAGGCTAATCCAAATGCTATTAAGGCAGGTTTTACAATACCCATTCGTATACCTGACGCGCTATCAATTACCAGGAAACCATCAATCTCATTACCGCCAATCAGCAACCCCATTCCACCGGTACCTATCGGTAATATGCTTGTTGCAATTATTTGAGACTGGCTTTCAATAGATTGGTTCCTGCCCATCACTCCCTGTCCCTGTCCCTGTCTCTGTCCCGACCCCTGCCGTCCAGGCGGGTTGTCACCAAACACTGGAAACTGTCCTGTACCAAAAGCCTGCATCATCCCATTCATAAATAGCCTGGATTCATCAAGTGCAATCAGCTTATTACTGGCATATACATCAAAAAACGAAACTCCGTCTGATGTCATAAATTCTATTTCTATACCCTGCAGAGATTCTACTGATTCAAAGAACAACTCAAGATCTCTCATAGCGGGATTTCTGCCGACAAAATTAATGAGTTCAGCTGCTACCTGCTGAGCAGAAGCCTGATGAACCTCTGTCTCTTTCTGGCTCGCATATCGCTGAATGAAACCATAAAAAATACCACCCACCATGACCAGCGCCAAAAAAGTGATACCCACATAACTTGTAATGAGTTTATTTTTCAGGCTCTCTCTTATCAGCCGCATATCCCTATTCTCCTAATCTCTGTTCCTGCAAAATTGGTAGTGATTTGACGCATGTAAAATGGAACAATTTTTTTTGTTCCATTTTACAAAAGTCTTAAATATCAGTTATTATTTAGCTCAGGAATCACCATATTTGGTCTGCTTTGAAAAACCCGATCTCTCTGCCCCGGCATATCAAAAGGCATTCTAAAGCCTTTCCCACCTAAATCCAGAGGAATGTATGTAACGCCCAGAAAGGGTTTCCCATCATTATCACCAAGTATTAGTTCAACGGTAGAAACACCGGACATATCGGCTAGTGTAAGCTCCACAGTTCCACCAATTTCATACGACAAAACAGCTCCGGACAAATCTCCTGCTTCAAGGTTATTACCATCCAAAGCAATCACGATCATATTTGCAGCAATACCTGCCTCTGCAGCAGGACTTCCTTCAACAACCTCGGTTATTAAAGCCGCATTACCTGCAACTACAGCCTCAAGAACATCTTCAGGAATATCCATCATACTAAATGCATCACTTTCGCCATCTTCAAACTCAAACATAAATCCTGGTCCAAATCCCGGTATCATTTCTCCGCCAAAGAAAGGCATTTCAGATCGAGGATTTGAGTAACTATCAAAACCACCCATTCCATGCTTATTACCACTTTCAGCTCCTATTCCGGTAATACCAATCAGAGGATACCCAATTCTTGTCTCCAAAGTCAGGCTTATATCCAACTCATTTTCTGCTCTCAGGAGAACCAGTGAAATACCCTGTCCATGAGTATATCCCTCAATCGCAAGAGTAATATCATTAATAGTTGAGACTTCTACGCCTTCAACAGATATGATAACATCACCCCGAAGTACTCCTGCAATATCAGCAGGGCTATCTACAAATACGTCTGTTACCAATACTCCCGGAGCATCAACATATTTGAGCTCCCCCTTTCTCTCTCCACGTGGAACAGACATGCCGTTTCCACGGCTCCGGCCCTGTCCCATAACGCCTGAGAGACCATTTAATGATTCATTCTCAATTTCAGCAGCGTCGTCATCATCACTAGCGACAGCTGAGTCGGCCATATCTTCTATGGAAAAATCACTATCATTATCCAACAATTCAGCCTGACCTTCAGCAAAAACTAAACCAATACTTACTGATAAAATCAATAATATAAGAAGTGTTCTTTTACTTACTGTGCTCATACAGCACCTCCAAATTATAGTGTGCAATTCCGGTAAGTTTCACCGGAGGAGGAATTGACCTTACAGGTTTCCTTATAAAGAACATAGCAAAGAACTATTAGTTTTAGATTTAGTAATTGTTAAGATTTCTTAATCTTGCATTCCTTCTGCTACCTTATACTACAGGTCAAATCGATAGCCATAACCCCTTACCGTTTTCAGATAAGCAGGTTCAGCTGGAGTTTCTTCGATTTTCTCTCTAAGGTGGCGTATATGAACATTCACTGTTTTTGGATCTTCCGGGTTCCAGTTCTCTGACCATACCTGATTCATGATCTGTTCTCTGGATAGCACCTGTCCGGGATACTCCAGGAACAGCCGCAGAAGACGCATCTCAATGGGCGTCAGAAACAGGTCTGTGCCATTCTTTCTGGCCCGCATTCCCTTTACATCCACTGCCACAGTACCAAAAACAATGATATCTTTATTTTCAGTGGAAGATTGATCATTTCCTGTAGATAATTCACCATAAGCACGACGAAGCTGAGCTTTTATACGGGAAAAAAGTTCCCGAAAACTAAATGGCTTAACGAGATAATCATCAGCACCAACTTCAAGTCCTACAACCCGATCTAAAACTTCATCACGGGCTGATACAAAAATAACAGGCAAATGAAAACCCTTCAACCGAATCTGCCTGCAGGTTTCATATCCGTCCATACCCGGCAGCCGAATATCAAGCAAAACCAAATCAATCTGCATATTATCCAGAATGTCTAATGCACCTTCACCAGATCCAACTTTTTCCGGGACAAACCCCTCATCCTGAAGACCATCAAATATTGCATCTGCAATAGCAGGTTCATCCTCAACAATTAGTATTCGATCTCTTTTCATGACTTATTTAACCTTTGGTAACTTCTAGGCTCTCGATATATATATTGATAAGTTTTATGGAGGCTTCCGGGTCATATGATTCAAGAAAGGCCATTTGAAAACAGAAAGACTCAAGAAGATGCAAAAGGTGTGCACTTACCTCATTAACAGAGTGTTGTATCAGCTTATCTGAATGAACTCCAATACTTAGCAGACGTTTAAATAGAATTATCAGTTTTGCAGTCCTGCGCATGATTATATCCGAAAAATCCCTTCCTTCCTTTTTCAGCTGTATCATAACATCGACAAGAGAAGTGAGTGCATCCCTGTTCTTCGCTGCAGTCTGAATGATGTCTCTGCAAATTCTTTTCAGCCGATTTACCACACTTTTCGATTCATCCCAGGCTATTTCCGCATACCTGACAAACATTTTACCCGTAAATAGTTTTACGGCATAATAATAGATTTCTTCCTTATCACGAAAATACTGATAGATTGTTGGTCGTGAAATACCGCATTCATGCGCAATTAGAGAGAGATTGGAGTCCTTATACCCCTCATGGGAAAAGACCTGCAGTGCAGTATAGAGTATTTCTTCCTTTCGTTTATCATGATCAATTATTTTTGGCATTCCATCCCCATTTTTAGCATGAACCACATTTATGTTATTCACTGTATACGAAACTTGAGTTTTTTTCTAGCAAAAAAGCAAAAAGTGTCAAAAACAAATTCCATTATGTACCTGAATCAATAGTAATTGCCTTTTAAGAGAAATTCCAATGAGAATGAGAACACCCTCTTCCATTGTTGCATCTACAGTTTTTATAATTACACATTATTAAATTATGTTATTATTGACGGTTTTGCTGGTATGTGTTATTTTAAGGTAAAGAGGTTGTAGGATTAAAAGCATAACAAGAATGAAACAGTATTCTCGTTGAGAATATCTTGTCTTTTGATTTTAGAGCTTCCGCACTCAACCAATTTTCCAGGCCGGGGTTTCACCCCGGCATTTTTATTAACACTATACCAACAAGTTTCACCTCTCTCCACTTTCCTTCAGTCCTATATCAGAGTATATTTTAAAAAAGAAATTCCCTTATCAATTGGAATTCGGAGGATGTGCATATTACTATTATCAGACAGGATATTCAGAATGATTTTCCTGAATTTGTAAAAACCAGGCTTCAGGAACTCCTCAACAAGAAAAACGATAACGCTCTCTTCATCGGAATACCTGGGGGACGAAGTATAGCGGGAGTAATAACCGGAATTTCAATGTTAGAGACATCTGAACTGGCCAAACTGCAAATCCAGCTTATTGATGAAAGAGTGACAGGAGAAAAGAACTATGACACCCTGATGAAAGCCGGAATGCGACAGCTAATTGACTCAGGCCGACTGCAGTCTAATCAGTTTAGAACATTAACTCAGGAAAGCGATGGATCTCTACAGAAATTTGATATCCTTTTTGCTGGAATTGGAGAGGATGGTCATTTTGCATCATTGTTTCCCGGGTCCTACCCGCAAAATGTAAAGAAAGGGGCAATAAAAACTGCTATCCCAAAAACTACTACTATTACCATTACTAATGCACCCAAACAGCCTCCGAAACGGATCACCATATCATATGATGGGTTCCGGAGGCTTGCCGCAGAGGCTGAAATTTACCTCTTGTTCTTTGGCAAAGCAAAACAGGAAGCATTGACCCGGCTCATACATAATGAACCGCAAGAGACTCTGCCCTGTGCTTTTCTTATAAAGAATTTTAAACGGGTTACAGTATTAACTGATCAAACTGATCACGAAGCCAATGTTTAATACAGCTTACTAAATCTATGTATTTATAGATTTGAAGTTTTTTGATATATTTTATGAAAATAGTTATACTATTAGGTTGATGATAAAAAAGGATAAGAAAAGATCATGAGACAGATAATAGTTCAATTCGGCGGGACTGGTGATCTCGCACAAAAAAAACTCTACCCTGCATATCTCAATCTGCTGAATAAAGGGTATGACATTACCATAATAGCCCTCGGCAGACGATACCCGGACCGCGAAACATTCATAAGCAAAATGGGAATAACGTATAACAAAGATTTCCTGAAACATCTCGAGTATGTACAGTATGATATGGCAGATTCCAAAGGAATCGAAAAATTAGAGCAGAAAATTGATGACTTCATCGATTGTGAGACAAACATTGAACTCTTATACTACATTGCCCTCCAGCCCTCCCTTTATGAGGAAGCTATAAAACAGATTAAAATCATCGATTCACACATAACCTGTTCAGTCTCTAAAAAAATTGTAGTTGAAAAACCATTCGGATTTGATTCCGAGAGTGCCCAACGATATAATGAAGTCCTCTCAAAGGCGTTTACTGACAAAGAAATATATCGGATAGATCATTATCTGGGAAAAGAGTTCATGCAGAACCTCTTAATAATGCGCTTTCATAACGACATCATCAGGAGTATTTGGAATAACAGAACAATAGAGAGTATACAAATAATCTTTGATGAGACCCATGGGGTTGACCAGCGTCTGGGATTTTATGAAAAAATTGGGGTTGTCAGAGATACAATCCAAAATCACATACTGCAGATCGTCACATATCTTACGATGTCGGAACCGGCAAGCTTCTCCCCTGAAGATATCGCTACTGAAAAAATAAAAGTTCTTAGATCAATAAAACCTATTCAGGATTACCGTCTTGGTCGTTATGAGTCTCTTGGAGCCGGGAGCGGCCATAGCCTGAATACGCCAACTTATGCTGCATTAAAACTACACGTAAACACATTTTACTATGCTGGCATTCCTATCTATATCAGAACCGGAAAAATGCAGAAGAAGGCAGTTTCGCAAATATATGTGAAGTTTAAAAATACTACTAAAACTGTTATGAATGATTCTGAGATTATGGAGAATGGTGTCATTATCAACATACACCCTGAGCTGACTATAGATATATCAATGAACCTCAAAGAACCAAATACCTCCTGGAAATCCAAACCGGTAAAATTCAGATTCAACCATTCTGAGACCTTCGGGGTAAATACTCCTGAAGCTTACGAACAGATAGTTGAGAAAATACTTCAGTCAGATAAAAGTCTCTTCCCCTCTATGCGGGAAATTCTGGAATCATGGCGTATTGTAAATCCTATGTTACATGATACTCAGGATATTGAGATTTACCCTGCTCATTCACTGCCAAAATTTGCAAAAGAGATGATGGAAAAAGATAATCTAACCTGGTTTGCTTAATAGAATTCCGGAAAAACCAGTATCAAATAAACTGGAAAATGCAACGACACTAACCCAGGGCTACATCCAGTGTCATCATAACGGCGAATCCAATCATCGCTCCCCATGTGGCAAAGTGTGTATGCTGTTCTGAATGTGATTCCGGGACCAGCTCTTCAACTACGACATAAATCATTGCTCCAGCCGCAAATGCAAGCGCATAGGGAAGAAGTGGTCGTATAAAAATAACCGCCAAAGCTCCGAGAACACCGGAAATTGGTTCTACCATACCAGACAACTGTCCAAACCAGAAGGCCTTTCGACGCTTCATCCCCTCCCTTCTCAGAGGGACTGATACTGCCGTGCCTTCAGGAAAATTCTGTATTCCAATACCTATCGCCAGAGCCACAGCACCTGCTACCGTCGCTGATGGATATCCCGCTGCTGCTGCGCCAAAAGCCACTCCAACTGCAAGCCCTTCCGGTATATTATGAATAGTTATAGCCAGAACCAACAGAACACTACGCTGCCAGGAAGTCTTTATTCCCTCAGCCTCATTTACCTGAAAACCAGGATGAAGATGCGGAAGCAGTTTGTCGACAGCAAACAGGAATAGTCCGCCCAGAAGAAATCCTACTATGGCAGGAACCCATGGGATTCCACCAACTTCCTCAGACATTTCTATCGCCGGGGCGAGGAGGGACCAAAAACTGGCGGCAATCATTACACCGGCAGCAAAACCCATCATTGTATCCAGTACTTTCTGATTTATTTTTTTAAAGAAAAACACAAGGCCGGCGCCCAGTGCTGTAACAAACCAGGTGAAAATTGTACCAAATAAAGCCTGCACTACAGGGCTAAATTGAGATAACCATTGAATCATCTATTCCCCTCCCCTTACGCACATCATCTATTAATATAAACATCCTTTGCCATTATAGCAAATTAATCATCATTCTGATTCGATTTGGTATCCGAACCCAAAACTGACTGAACAGCATCTTTATCTATAGCCGGTTCTCCAGGCATCACCAGCGCTGCGATTTCATCGATCTGAGCCTGAGGATCACTCATCAATCTCCGTAAATCTGTAGGCTTATAAGAATCCAAACGCATAGATTTCCGCCGTTCCTCCACCGATGCAGTAAGGTCAGGGGGAAGGGTCTGCTTCTCCCCCATAATCTTCAAACCGCGAAGAGTATTGAGAATATTAACTGCATTCTGCTGCCTTATGTGATTATCAAAGGCGGCAATAAGATTCACGATATTTTCACGTTCCTGAGGATCATAGGCCTCAGCAAGATCATAGTCCTTTAGTTTTCGAAATATAGCGGCAACAGGTTCAAAAGCCTCAATGGGAATAACATAAAAACTATAACCGTCCTCATAATACGAAACCGTTTTTAACTGACCGGCATCAACAGTCGGGACCACAAAAAATACTGTTTTATAAATATCATGTACATTGGGACTACTCTTTATCTTTTTTACGGTGTTTTTTACCTGATTCTGGATATAGATCTGAAGACTCGCACTTTTCGAAATTTTTGCATCAAAAATAATATACTGATCAAGAAACTCAATCATAAAATCAGGCTTTAGTGTTTGATCAAACTCATCTGGAAGATTGGTATTATCGAAGCTGGGAAATGCATATTCAGGCTTACTGCACACATCCCTCATACGGATAATGCTTTCCTGTTCGTGCATTGCCCAGACCCTGTTTCTGTTCTCCTCTATATCCCTCATACGCTGCTTCTCTTCGGCTGTAATACGTTCACGCTCAAGTTCAAGGGTCTTCCGGGAGTTTTCCAGCTCCGATACCTGACGAGCCAGCTCCTGTTTCCGGGATGATTCACGGCTTTCCAGCTCAATTTTTTCCCGTTCCAACCTGGAAAAGCTCTCCCTGGCAGCCTTCAAACTGGCCTGATCATCCACAAGCTGTGCTTCTGTCCTGATTTTTTCACCTAAAATCCGGCTCTTCTCTTCTTTAAGCCTCTGCGTTTCAATCCTTTGTGTTTCAAGATCAGCTGAGACAGCGATAAGTTTTGATTCATACTCATCCCGAACAGCTGCAGCAGCAGCCTCCGCCTCATCTTTCAGCCCCTCTTTATCAGGCTTTCTTCTTACTACCAATATAACAAGGGTTCCGGTAATACCAATCACTAAAATAAGGAGAACCAACAGCACAAAATCCATAGCATCCTCTCATTCAACAGCATTCCAACAAACTCAGTTTACGGTATTAGCAGGGTGGTGAACAGTGCCTCATGTCGTACAGAGAAAAAACATTCTCCCATTGAGGCTCATTTCAAGTTCTTCTTTTCCAACCACCGGTTCGCACTCTTCATTATACACTCTAACAGTATTAAACAGCTTTTCCAGGTCTCTTAGGACTACAAAAGGATCGACGGTATGTTCATGTATGACTATTTCATGACGTTTGAACAGGTTATCCCCAAGTGACTCAAAAACCTGAACATTAAAATTAAAATCATCAGAAGAGCGCTCCTCAACTTCCATTAAAACCTGACTCTCATTTTCCAGCAGGGTAATAAAGGGCGGTAAAATGGAGAGCCTTTGAAGTCGGGCAGGTGTATTGATATCACAAAGAAACACCCCTCCCGGGTTAAGGTGCCTTTTAGCATGTTTAAACGTTTCCAGCCAACCGGAGTAATCCGGAATATGATTAATGGTGTCAAAAACTGTGAGTACAGCATCAAATGCAGTATCTATCGAAAAAGAGGTCATATCCATATGATACAGATGAGCACCGGGCACCCTTTTTTCTGCATATACAAGCATTTCCTGTGATATATCCAGACCGTGAAGCTCGCTAAACTGATCTCCCAGCAGTTCCAGGATTCTTCCTGTACCGCAACCAAGCTCCAACAGAGAATCTCTTCTGCTGCAATATTCATTAAACAACGAAATAATGAAACTACTGCACCAGGAATAATCCTTCATCGCTGAATCGTAGAATCTGGAAAACTCTGCATACCCCATACTTTCCTCCCCGCGTATGCACGATACACTACTCTATTTCAGTATATACTGTGGGCTCGTTAATGGAAATGTATTTTTATTTTTGGACAAAAAAAACCCCTCAGGGAAAAGGAGGTTAAAACCCTGAGGGGAACATCAAAAGGAGGTCAATGAAAAAAGTCTCATGCTCTCTTCTTATAAACTAAACATAGTCTTTTAAAAAAAGTTACAAAAAACTTCAAATTGCTTATACCCAACAGGCTTCATCGATGCCCATTGGTTGTTTATGCTTTGCGATTTAAACATATTCATATCACACAAAGAAATCAAGGGATTTTATTATTATTTTTATAAAAATTTTATTGAATCTGCTACTCAACATCTAGAGTTTTAAGAGTAATTCACACTGCTCAGACCCTATATATGTAATAATAGAATAAATCCATGGTATCGATTACATATTCTGCATAGATACCGGCTGCCGGGTATTTTCCAGCACATCCCGCCAGAGACTTCCTTCAGTATCTACACTGTTTCTATCGGCTACAGCAATCTCAATTGGGATGTGTACAAAACGATTGTGCATGAGACTGATTAAGGTTCTGGTACGCCCCGACATTGCAGCATGTACCGCATGGGCACCGAGCCGTGAACAGTAAATTGAGTCATTGGGGTTTGCCGGAGCACTCCTGATAATATAACTGGGATCAATATACTTAATATTCACCTCGATATGCTCATTTTTGAAGTATTCAGCAATTCTCTCCTTTAGAAAAACACCAAAATCCTGAAGCTTTTTATTCCCGGACGCATCGTGTCCGGATGACTTCGCCAGAAATCCCTGACCAGCCCCTTCTGCAGTAAGTATCACTGCATGCTGACGGTCAAGAATTCGTTTTCGCAAATGGTTTAGTAATCCATTCTCACCCTCAAGATCAAATGTGTTTTCAGGAATTAGGCAAAAATTCACATCACTCATTGCCAGTGCCGTATGTGCAGCAATAAAGCCGGACTCCCTTCCCATAACTTTTACCAGTCCTATTCCGTTTATACTGTCATGAGCCTCAACATGTGCTCCGCGTACGGATTGAACAGCTGTAGAGACGGCTGTATCAAAACCAAAGGAGCTTTGAATAAATGAGAGATCATTGTCAATGGTCTTGGGAATTCCAATTATTGAGATCTTGAGACCCCGTTTTATAACTTCCTGACCTATCTCATCAGCACCTCTAAGCGTACCGTCTCCACCAACCGCAACCAGCACATTAATATTCATCCGTTCAAGGGAGTCGACAATTTCAGAAACCTTATCACCCCCTCCCCGTGAGGATCCCAGTATTGTACCGCCTTTCATCTGAATATCATCAACAACATCCGGGTCAAGAATAACCGGTTCGAATGGGCTGTCAGCCAGAAGACCACGGTATCCGTATTGAATCCCGCTGATTCTCCGAACATTATACCGATACCAAAAACAGCGGACTACCGCCCGGATCACATTATTTAAACCGGGACACAACCCACCACAGGTTACAATTGCCGCATGCACATGTGCAGGATTGAAATATATTTTCTCCCGCGGCCCGGCAAGTTCCACTGCATTCTGGTGCGGTGAAGCATCGGTCTCCCCTGTAGCCAGATTTGCATCTATATGATACAAAATGCTCTCTGATTCATTTACGTAGTTTGCAAATTTATCACCGGCATTTTTAGACATCATGATTGGTGAGGGTATAGTTGCTTTCCCCAATTTTTCCACTGAGAAATCATATGATCTGTTGATTGCCATGTGTCACTCCTCTCCTCAGATACTCTTTACTCCAATGAATCTGCAAAATCTCTAAAAGCGATCTCCGCATTCTGCTTAACCTGTTTCTGAAATGTATCATATCGGGAGATAATATCCTTTCCAAATTCTGTCAGTATTGCACCATGACGGTTATCACCGCCCTTTCGCCTAATTAAAACCTTTCTATTCAGACTGGTTTCCAGAGACTTCAGCATCCGCAAGGCCTTAGTATAGGAAATTTCCAGCTCAGCTGCCGCCTGATGAATCGACCCTTCTGCTTCGATTGCCTGAAGAAGCCAGACTGTCCCTATACCAAGGAATTTTTCACCCTGTTCATTAACCACGTAGATCTTAAGTTTTAGCTCCATGCCTCTTGTGCCGCTTTAAATAAAGTGTCGTAAAGATTTTCAATATTCTCAATATCCACACTGGAATAAGCTATACGGAGATACGTATCCTGAATAGAAATTGTACCTATTCCATAGTTATCCAGAAGATATATCCGCAGCGCCTCAGCACTGCCGCTGCAGGTAAATGCCATAAAATAGCCAGAGTTAAACGGCATTGGACGAAGAAGGTCATTACCATCATACTTCGAAAGAACCTTTTTTACTTCCTGATACCTTGCTGATAGAAGCGCGAAAGCTGCTTCCTTTTCTGCAACGTACGTTCTGCTCGTCATCCCGCGTAAAAGAAGAGTCTGTGCAGGTCGGCTGCAGTTTGAGACTGAAGACCTTATAGCTCCCATAGTTTTTTTAACCAGAGCGTCGTACTGACCTTCAGTCATACCTTTGCCGCCGTATGTAAGAAAACCAACACGGAAACCCCATACCAGCTCTTCTTTCGTAGCGGCATCACCCTTCACCGCAAGAATATTTTCATGTGCATTGGCGAGGTATGCGAAAAGTGACTGTGTACATGTTCCTTCCTCATAAAAAAGCCCAAAATAGGCGTCATCTGTCATTATCAAAATCTTTTTCCCTGCTTCAGCATATTTCACAAGCAGTGCGGTCAGCGCTTCCGCTTCTTCAACTGATGGTGAATATCCTGTAGGATTATTCGGGAAATTTACTATAAGCATAATTTTATTGCCGGATGCATTCTCAATCACTTCCGCAAGCCCATCAATATTCAGCGTACCCTCTTTTGTAAAAAATCTGAAGGAGGCAATCTCAGCCTGTCTGCGGACTTCAAATATCAACCGGTAATTCCCCCAGAACATATCAGGAACAATAATGGTATCCCCGCTGTCCAGAAAAAGATCAGCAACAATTGAAACTCCATGGGTTAACCCCGCAGTAACCACGGGAAGTGAGATACTCGTTCCCTCAAGCCCTGGATTTTTCCGAACCATTTCATCTTTCCAAACCTTTCTCAGTTTTGGATCACCAGGGGTTGGGGCATAAGGAAAGATATCACCACTATCCAACCCACTAAACTCTTTATGAATTGAGGGAAGAAAAACAGGATCGCCCTTATGTGTTGCCATACCTACAGTTGCGTTATAGGTATGTGCTTTCTGCTTTGCCTCACCGGACTGAGCAACTATACCTTTGGGGAAAAACATTTCCCGTCCCATCCCGGAAAGCAGTTCTGCTGCTGCAGATCCCTGCAGGATATCGTTTAATTCTTTTGCGATGGCATTCATCGTGGTATCCCCTTTTCTCTCTATTTTTTGTCGATACTACACTAACTACTCTTTTTTGTTAAGAGCGAGGCTATTTCAAAATCAAAGATTTTTGAAATAGCCTTTTGAAGTTTGCAAAGCAAACTTTTAAGAGTATTAATCAATAGCTCCGGAATTCAGTATTTCAATAAATTCATCTTCCGTGACAATGACAACCCCGAGAGATATAGCTTTTTTCAATTTACTCCCGGCACCGGTTCCTGCCAACAGATGAGTTGTACTGCCAGTTACTGCAGTTACAATTCTGCCACCCCGTAACTTAACAGCCTCCATTGCTTTACCCCGCGGGGTAAAATTGATAAAACTTCCGGTTACACACCACACCTGTCCGGCAAAAACCTGGTCAGGAAGATCACCATTTGCTGCTTTTTCCTGTTTAAACTGTAACCCCGCCTCCCTCAACTGCCTTATCCTATCCCTAACTGCTGGCTTACTGAGTTCACTTATAATAGAGGCAACTGTTTTTTCCCCAAAACCCTTTATGCCAATAAGCCGATCTGCATCAGCCTCATCAACAATCTTAAAAAGTGAATCAATATCAAGAATCCCATCATCAAGAAGAAGTTCAACTGCTTTTTTACCTAAATCAGGAATTCCAAGAGAAGCCAGAACTGATGAATAGGGCTTATTCTTACTATCTTCAACTCCCTTCAGCAGCGACTCGCACTTTTTCTCTCCAAATCCAGGCTTTCCGACCAGCTTCCTGAAATCTATCTGATAAATATCAGGAACATCTTTCAATAATTTTTCACTCATCAGAAACTGAATTGTTTCCGGTCCAAGATTCTCTATATCCATTTGGGCTTTAGCCGTAAAAAACTGTACTCTCCCAAAAACCTGATCCGGACACTCAGAATTCATACAAAAAGTATGAGCACCAATCTTTTGCAGTGCTGTTTCACAGGAGGGACAAACAGCAGGATTTTTCCAGATCCCGTTTCCCAGCTCATTCTTCTCGAGTACCCGCTCTACAGCCGGGATAACATCACCGCGTTTGGATACAGCAACAGCATCACCCAATGAAAGTTCCAAAATATCTATATAATCCTGATTGTGCAGAGTTACATTTGAGACAACTGATCCGCCAATCCTAACCGGCTTAACCCTGGCAACCGGAGTAATCCGCCCGGTCCTGCCAACCTGCACATCAATCCCTTCAACAACAGTCTCGCCCTCCGGAGACTCAAATTTATACGCAACCGCCCATCGGGGATGGTGTCCGGTAAACCCTAACTCTTCACGAACATCCAGTTCATTAACTTTTACCACCAAACCGTCAATCTCATGATCAAGATTCTTTCTTGATGCAGCAGCAGCCTCAATAAAAGCACCTAACTGAGAGATTGTACCCACCGACCAGCCAGGAAAAAAGGATTGATTCAGCTCTCCTTCCCGGGTAAAAATTCCGAACCGGGGATTTATCCTGAAACCCAAATCATTAAGCCGCAGAGTTAGCTCTGCATGTGTTTCCGGTTGGTCAGAATCTTCGAAAAAACCTTCATACACAAATATCTCCAGCGGTATCTCTGCAGTTTCTCTACTCTTAATTCTCCTGATAGTCCCTGCAGTAAGATTTCGGGGATTTGCATACGGTACATCCATCGTTTTATTCAAACGGATAAAAGATTCAACGGGTAAATAGACCTCTCCCCTGACAGCAAGAGAAACCGGCTCCTTTAACCTTAGCGGAACAGAGTGAATAGTTTTAATATTTGCGGTAACATCATTTCCCACATATCCGTTACCCCGGGTAACTGCTTTTTTCAACACACCTTGTTCATAGTAGAGTACTATTGAGACTCCATCTATCTTCTCTTCAACCGTAAATGAGAGATCTCTGCCCCCCTTAACTGCTGTTTTCTGCATCCACTCCATAATGGCTTCAAGTGTATAGGCTTTATCAAGACTCAGGACAGGAATGCTATGAGTTACTTCGGGCAGATCGGATGAGAGATCAGATCCAACCCGGTACGTGGGCGAATCAGGCAGACGCAGTTCCGGATTCTCACCCTCTAACCGCAGCAGCTCATCAAACAACCTATCATATTCGAGGTCGCTGACTTCGGGCCTTCCTGTACGGTAATATGCATTCTGAAAATCCCGAAGTTTGTCCGAGAGAACTGTTATTTGATTTTTTGGGTCGATTTTGCTCTTCATGACAACTATTTTACCGTATTTCATTGCAGTTTCAAACACTTACATGATATTTTTATAATAACGATGACAAAAGATAAAAATTATATCAGCGCAATTAAGCGACCAGGATTACTCTATGGGGCTATAGTACGATCGGAAATCCCATCCGGTACCATTGTCTCTATAGATCTGCCTGACTTTCCCAAGGATATTCAGATAATCTCCAGCAAGGATATCCCCGGTTCAAATGCAGTAAAAGTACTAAATACAACCTTACCGTTATTAGCCAGTGAGACGGTAACCTATAAAGGACAACCAATCCTTGCCGTTTTTGCTCCTTCCAGCGAAGCTGCACAGTCAGCAGCCGGGTATATCAGTATCAATTATACCGATACTAAAGAAATGCAGCTGAGTTTCGAGCAGAAATTTGATGATCCCGATCAGACTCAGGAAAATCCTGCAATTACTAAAATTGATAATTCTCAACCAAAAACCGATGAAGTACAAGTTGAAACTGACAAAAAACCGGACGATCCGGATTCTGACTCAAATCAAATAACAGAAGACGTTTCCAAAGAAATTCTCAAAAAAGTAATTAAATGGGGAAATCCTGATAAATTGTTCGCTGAAGCAGACTCAATTATAGAACAGACCTATATAACCGGACCAGAAGAGTCACCCCTTACCGCACCCACCGGAGCACTGGCAGAGTTTATTAATGATAAACTTATTGTACATGCCGCTACTCAGTGGCCGTTTCATGTCAGGAATGTTGTTTCTGAAGTTTGCGGAGTTAACAAAAGAAAAGTTACCGTCTACCAGACCGGCTACCACCCCACACACGATGAAAAATTAATCTATCCCTCAATATATGGTGCATTATGTGCTATTGCGGCAATAAAAACAGGACAGCCGGCAAGATTGATTTGTTCTGAGCCGTCATACCGACCGGAATCAGCAATCACCCGAAAAACAGCATTAAACAGCGATCAGGAACCCATGGCTGAAATTATTGACATCCAGATAAATATGGGAGCATATGCCTTTTTTGCTGAAGAGATGATCCGGCAAATTGCTGCCGGTGCAGTCCCCTTATATGATATTGAAGGCATTCGTATAACGATTCGGCTGCTGTCTACCCCGACACCTCCCCGCCACCACTTTCGGGGACTTGGCTTCTCTTCTGCAATGTATTCTGCAGAGGCACACGCCTCACACATCACAATGCAGACTCAGTCGAATCCCCTTGTATGGCGATTAAAGCACTTGAAAAGCAGCAAATCCCGACCTGGTGATCAAACAAAGATTAAGTACGCCTTACTCAAAGAACTCCTTGAACATACCGCAAAGCGGTCAGATTTCTACCGAAAACATGCTGTGTATGAAATGCAGCGACAAAAGCAGCAGAATCTTTCCCCATTTTTTCGGTATGCCCGGGGAATAGGTATTGCTTGCGGATATGGTATAAACGGTTTCAGCAAAGCTTTTTCAGAGGAAAAAAAACACTCAATTACCGTGACACTTGAAGTAAACAATGCCGTCACCGTTTCGCTTAGCATCTTTGAACCCGAAGCAGAAAAAATTTGGAAAAGCATAATTAGTGAAGCTCTCGGAGTTGATACTTCTAAAATTACCATTGAGTATGGTGATACTGCACATGTACCGGACACTGGTCCGGACGTTCTTCGCAGGGAAATTCATCACATCTCCAGTTTAATTGACAGATGTTGTGATTCCATAAAAAGCCAGCGGTTCAAAGAGCCCCTGCCAATCAAAGTTAAACGCGGTTTTAAACTGCCAGCGGATCTTGACACAAAACGCCAACTTTTCTCCGGCCTTAGCTGGGGCTCGGTAATTATCGAACTTGAAATTGATACAATTACCCTTGAACCTATAATTAAAGGAGCCTGGGGCTCGTTTGATTGCGGGAGAATCTTCCTCCCAGAAAAACTTGCATCCGCTCTGACTAAATCTTTTCATGAAGGAATTAACCGTTGTGGAGGAGCTCAGGTAAAATATGACAGACAACCGTTGATAGATATTTTTATTAAAGAGGTTGATGCAGGACTCCCCACTTCAGCGACAGAAACCGCATACGGTCTTATTGCAGCCGCTTATACTGCTGCAGTATCTCAGGCGCTAAATAGTCAGGCAGCCTCACTACCCTTTGGACCTGGTGACATACTGAAAATTCTTGAGCATGGGAGTAAAATGTGAAAATTTCTTGCAAAATAAATGGAAAAACTACCGTTTTTAACACCTATGCTGATAAACCGCTTGCGCTTCTCCTTGTTGAGGACTCTGAGATAATCAGCCTCAGTCCCGGATGCGGAAAGGGAAATTGCGGAAACTGTGTTGTGCTGCTGGATAATCATCCTGTACTTTCCTGTATGATTCCGGCTTTCAAAATTCGTGAAAAAGAAATTACAACGTATGAGGGATATACAAAAACCAGATTTTATAATGATGTTGTACGAGGTTATGAAGAAGCCGGTGCAAAACCCTGCTCATACTGTATGGCTTCAAAAACACTTCTTATTGAATCTGTTATTCATGAGAACAGCGCACCGGATGTTGATGATATTTTAGACATGCTCTCAATAAACAAATGCTCATGCATTGATGAGAAAGATTTGGTTAAAGTTGTGGAAACTGCGGTGAAATACCGGAGGAGGCGTCGTGTACGAAGGAGTTAAGGCAGCAGCAGTACATAATCCCTCAAGCCTGGCGGAACTTGCACTTTTGCGAAGCCGCCTCCCTAAAGCATTGCTGTGGGCTGGGGGAACAGCAATTATGAGTAGAACCCGAATATACCCGGCATCAGATGGGATTGATATTATTTTTCTGGGAAATGTGCAGGAGCTCAAGAGAATCAGCAGATCTGAACGATATCTGGAAATTGGTTCACAGGTTTCAATTGAACAAATCCTAAAAGTCGGGCAGCATATTCTTCACCCGGTTTTTGCCCGGGCATGCAGAGAATCAGGATCTTATGTTATCCGATCTCAGGCGACAATTGGCGGAGCTCTCGGAATTGAAGACCTTTCACTGAATGTCCCAACTGCTCTCTCTGTTTTGGATTCTCAGGTTGAGATTCGAAATCCTGAGAACAAAAAAAACAGCTCCCAATGGATTCCGGTTCACAGGATGTTCAGCCGAAACCGTGAACGAAACACGCTGCAGCCGGCTATCATTACCAAAGTTCGTATACAACTTGAAGAGGGGGATTTTGAATTTTTTAAAACAGTAGGTGAACCCTACCTTTATCCAGATGAGGCCGTTATTATCAGCGTATTCGCAAAATACAATCTGCCTGCAATATCTGAATACCGCTTTGCCCTCTCTTTCCCGCTCTATGGTATTTTTCGAAGCAGAGAGATTGAAACTGCTGTTTCCATCAATGATTTGCCCCTGGAGCAGCGGGATATAAGCAGAATAATCAAAAGTCTGCGTGAGGATCTTCAGGAATCAACTTTTACCATTTCCTCACTCCAGAAGGAACGGGCCTGCAGAGTATTTGAGTACGCTCTGCATCGCATGAACAGTCAAAGTATTAAATAGTAATAAGATATTGCTTTTCCTTAATAAGATCCGTCAATGAAACGCCCCAATATTTCACCTCAACACCCAACGCCTTAAGCGTCTCAGATGCACCAAGCTGGTCTGCACAAGCTTTACAAGCAGAAAAATCGACCCCATCTTTCATCATTTGCCCTATTTTTTTCTGAATAGCCTCACTCTCTGCTACAAGAGCGGCCGAGGCGCCCCAGATTACAATAGTAACATCTTCCCACCAGCCTTTTAACAAAGCATTGTGTCCATACATCAATACCATTTTCTCTGCAGTAACCGCATCTCCTGAAGTCCATAGGATATAGAGAGATTTTTTTTCCTGATTCATGTTTTCTCCTTCCCGTTGCATCCCATTAACTAGTAACCCATCAGCACCGCTGTTCCAAACCCGAGCAGGTTCATGAGGGTAAAAACCAGATAAACTTTAGAAATATTCCCCATAATCGGATCTTTTGTATTAAAACTGTACCCTATTCTATGCATACCCCGGTAAATAATACCAGTTAATACCAGCCCAACGGCAAAAAACGGCGTGGTAATAACCGGATAATAATCAAGTGCAATCATAATTCCCGCCCACCCATAGGCACCAAGACCCAACAGGTATATAAGCAATTCACTTGCCTTCGCTCCCACCAGAATAGAGAGTGTTTTTCTTCCCACCTCTTTATCTCCTACCAAATCACAACTATTATTAGCAGTTAAAATGGATGCTACAATAGCTGATGATGAAAGGGAGACAAAAATTACAGCCCAGCTAAGTTCCTTTACCTGAACAAAATAAGAGAGTACAAAAAGAACGGTACCAAGAAACCCGCCAGCAACAATCTCTCCCAGTGGTGTTCTGGAAATTGGATAGGGGCCTCCTGTATAGATATATCCGACTCCCATACAGATTGCACCAACAACAATAACATACCAACTTGTAAGATAGGCAATAACTATCCCGGAGATCCCGGCAAGTACAAACAGAACAGCTGAAACTCCCAGGGCTTTTCGCGCATCTACACCCTGATGAAGCAGAACTTTATTTTTTTCCGTATTATTCCGTGCATCATCAGTTCCATTTTTATAATCATAATAGGCATTAAATCCTGTTGTCCCCATATCAACACATAATACCGAAAACATCATGACAAAAAGCATCAGTACACTGAATTCTCCTGTTCGTAAGTACGCGTATAAAGTACCCATAAAAAAAGTGCTCATGCTGATAATCTTTGTGCGGATTTCGACTATTCCAAAAAATTGTTTAATATTCATACAAACAATATACGATAAACAATTTCCAGTTTCAACATAAGAACTGTAACGAACCTTGTGGGGAAAAATTATAACAAATTCTTTACTGATAAAAACCTGGCAGACTTTTTTTGTGCAAAAAAACATTAATGGAATTTTTTTCTATTAAATTGTTATTGGAGTGATTATTATTCAGTAGTTTCCCACAAGCTTCGATACAGTTGATTACATAAACACAAATCGCCTATATTCGTCATTATTCCTTGACAGCAGCGCCCCCACTAAGTAGTTTTAAATAACAAGTTTAAAACAAGGGGATTTCTATGAAAAAATTATTAACAGTGTTTATCATAACTTTAATACTATTAACAGGAACACTCTTTGCCGCTGGTGAGGAAGAGAACGGTGACGCTGAACCGTTGATTGTAGCAATGGAGCTGCAGTATCCACCCTTTGAGATGAGCGATCAGTCAGGAAATCCAGCTGGAATCAGTGTAGAGATAGCATATGCTCTTGGGGAATATCTTGGCCGACCAGTTGAGATAGAAAACATCTCCTGGACCGGGTTAATCCCTTCTTTACAGACAGGTAAAGCCGATATCATCATCTCTTCGATGACCATAACAAAAGAACGGAAAAAAGTTGTGGACTTCTCAGACCCCTATATCAAATCCGGACTAACCCTGCTTATTGCAAAAGATTCACCTGTGGAAACCTTTGATGACCTGAATGCACCGGGGAGAATAGTAGCTGTAAAATCCGGAACAACCGGATCCCAGATTGCCCGCGACCTGCTTACTCAGGCAGATATTCGGCAATTTGATGAAGTTGCAGCATGTGTTCTTGAAGTATCTCAGGGAAAAGCTGATGCATTTATCTATGACGCATTAACTATTTATGAAAACCACAAAAAGCATGCCGAAACAACCAGATTGAATATTCAATCTATTCCGGGAACAGATGGATTCTGGGGGATGGCTATAAAGAAAGGTAACGAAGAATTTCTTGCAAATGTAAATGCATTTATTGGAGAATTTCAAGTATCAGGCGGTTTTAATGTTCTTGCAGAGAAGTTTCTTGGGGAACAAAAAGCTATATTTGATCAGTCCGGAGTTCCATTCTTTTTTGACCTTTAATTACATAAGGTAGTGGAATCACAAGATCGTTATAGGCGAAAATAAACCCGTAAATAACAGGAGCACTGCTATTGTCTGATAAAAAAACTATCCTCTCAGTCCTCTACCAGAAAAGTCAAAATCAATCAGGTGCCCCTGTTCCGGTAAAATCCTGGGTTATTATCCTGAATACTCTAATTGTAATTGTAGTGCTTACCGGACTTATGGGATTTGGTTTTAGCAGACTGCAATATATGTTCCAGTGGGAAAATGTCTGGAATTATCGGGTAAACATGATCAACGGATTCCTCATGACTATTGTTATTTCAGCAGGAAGTCTTGTTTTCAGTACCATCCTGGGGGTCTCCTTCGGTCTCGCCCAACGAAGCAGGATTCATGTTCTAAGAATTTTTTCCCGATTCTATATTGAAATTATCAGGGGAACCCCTCTGCTGGTACAAATCTTAATTTTCTTCTACGTCATTGCTAATGCGATGGGAATAAATAATCGATATTTTGCAGGTATTGCGGTAATGTCAATTTTTGCAGGAGCCTATCTTGCTGAAATTATTCGTGCAGGTGTGGAGAGTGTTGGATCAACCCAAATTGAGACTGCACGCGCAATCGGACTAACTAAAAAACAGACCTACCGATTTATCATTTTTCCACAGGTAATAAAGCGTGTTCTACCCCCACTCGCCGGACAGTTTGCTTCCCTTATCAAAGACTCCTCCCTTTTATCAATAATTGCTATTAAAGAATTTACTATGGCAGCAAGGGAGGTCAATGCAAACACCTTCTCAACACTGGAAACCTACATTCCTCTGGCAATAGGTTATCTGCTGCTTACTATACCTATATCAATAATTACGAAACGAATGGAAAAGAGGTACAGTTATGAAACTTGATATTGAAAATCTTACCATGCGTTTTGGTGAAAATACCGTTCTGGATTCTATTTCAATAGCACTCAAGGATATCCATTCTCTCGTCCTCATTGGACCTTCAGGTGGTGGAAAAACAACTCTTCTCCGTATTCTGGCAGGGTTGGAAGAGCCTAATTCAGGATTGATTACCATCAATCAGCATCAACTTAATTGCTCTGAACAGGAATTACTGAAATACCGAAGACGTATCGGAATGGTATACCAGGCGTACAATCTATTTCCACATTTAACCGCTCTTGAGAATATTGTACTCCCTCTGGTCCAGGTTCACGGCATGCAGAAAAAAGCAGCAGCAGAACACGCTCTTTCCCTTCTTGAACGTTTTAATCTTGCCGAACATGCCCAGAAGCACCCATTTGCGCTATCTGGTGGCCAACAGCAAAGAATAGCCATTTGTCGGGCAGTGGCTATAAAGCCGGAATTCCTCCTGCTGGATGAACCAACATCCGCACTGGATCCAGAGTACACTTCTGAAGTCCTTGATCTGATTGAAGAGCTTCGTGAGGAAGGAATGGAGTTGATTCTCGTAACCCACGAGATGGGATTTGCTCATAAAGCCGCCGACTACATTTTATTCATCTCTGATGGAGGCATTACAGCACAGGGGACACCCCAGGAAATTTTCGAAGCTAAAGATAATCCCAGAGTAGAGCGTTTTCTCAACAAAGTCCTAAAATATAATTAGCTTAGACTATCTATATAACTATTTTTGCACACCCTCACAGAGTAGTGTTGTAAAAGAAATAGTTCAATAATTTGAAAATTATCCTTGTTTGAAGCTGATGTTCATATTAGAATGCATAGATATGAAGGTATTACTAATCTATTCAACCTGGCATGGAACTGTGCGAAATGTAGCAAAAGAGCTCATAACACTCTTAGATGTCCCTGTCGATCTCTACGATATTGACCATGGTGAAGTTCCTTCTCCAGAAGGGTACGACTGCATCATTTTCGGCTGTTCTGTCCATGACAGACATATTCAGGAGAGCATCAGGGATTATATTTCTGCCAACTGTCCAGTAGAAAAACTGATTGTTTCGGGTTTATTCTGCTGTTCTATTCTCGGTAGTGAAGAGACTCAGGGGGTCCTTGAAAGAGATATTACTGCTGAGGCATTGAAATCTTTTAAAGTTTTGGGACTCATGGGTGGTGTTATATATGCTAAAAAACTCTCCTTTGTCGAACGGAGAATTCTTCGGCAGATTAGTTTCGATGAGACCAGAATGAAGACTCTTGATAATATTAAGGTCCGAAAATTTGCCAGAAATATTGAGGAACAGTATTTCCTCCTGCAGGAAGAAAAAGAATATATACGAAAACACACTGGAAGAATACATTATAAGGCCAAAAAAACTACTTCATAAAAAAACTGCCCGCACCAGAGATATGGCACGAACAGTCTCAATTACTTAATTTTCTAGTTGTTAAGCAACAGGCTGACCAAGGATTGTTGGTAATACTGCAAGAGCTGGTGCTCTGGTTTTCAGCTCTGTATCAAGGGTATACAATGCATTATTGTCACCCTTAATCATCCTGAGTCTGGTTAGGATTTCATCAGCCGTCGCCTCTTCCTCAACCTGCTCATCAACATACCACATCAGAAAACTTTCTGAGGCGTAATCATTAAGTTTCCTCGCAATTGCTACCAAATTATTAATTAATTTAGTGACATGAGCTTCATGCTCAGCGACTTGCACAAAAACACTATCATAAGATTCCCAATCAGTTTCCGGTCCGGCAATTGGTTTAAGCAGAACTCTTCCACCCCGTTCATTAACAAAGTTATAGAGTTTCATCGCATGCATTGACTCTTCAAGATACTGGCAGCGCATCCAATTAGAAAATCCAACTAAATTCCTATCTTCAAACCAGCTACTCATTGAGAGGTAGAGATATGCTGAATAAATTTCAGCATTGATTTGTTCGTTGATTGCATCCTGCATTTCTTTATCTATACTCATTTTCTTTCTCCTTTTTTATATATTCTTTAATATAGTTAGAAAATCCCTAATCAGCAACTTATTTTAACTGCAACGAAGCTTGTGGGAATAAATTTTTTATATCATACAGTTAGATTTCAATAAAACACACGTTAATTTTCATTTTTTTGAATTTTTCTGTACATTTCCTAAGTAATACTCTTTAGACAGCTCTTTCAAGTACCTGAGGCAATTTCAAAAATCTAAAATTAAATCTATGATTTAATTAAAATCAACTGTAGGTTGATTCATTTTCCTAGGAAAGTAGCCTGATTCAAATCTTAGATTTGAATTTGAAGTTTTCTGATGAATGATTTAACTTGTTATGCAGAATGTAATTACATAACTTCAGAAAACTTCACAAATCGAAGTATGCTATGCATACTTTT
>JABMQR010000192.1 GCA_013202335.1 Bacteroidota bacterium | reverse complement strand
TTAAGGGCACCTCTAAAAACCAATTGTTAGTATAAACATCAGATTGTTAATAACTTAACTATGTTTATGTCGTTGGATATTTTATATTTGCTGTATAAAAAAGTAAGCCATGAAAAACATAAACCCTTTCGGACTTTTTGACGATCATTTTTTATTGGAAACTCTCAGTAAACTTGGAGATCCTCTGCAAAAACTTAATGAGTATATTGACTGGAGTATATTTGAAGCTCCTTTAGATCAGGCCTTTAGAAATGAAACAAAAGATTTATTGAAAGGAGGAAGACCTCTATTCAGTAAGCTGATATTGTTCAAAGCCCTCATCATACAAAGCTTGTATAATCTTTCTGATGATCAACTGGAATTTCAGATTGTTGACCGGGCAAGTTTTAAACGTTTTCTCGGATTGAAGAAAAGCGACAAGGTGCCTGACAGTAAAACATTTTGGTTGTTCCGTGAGCAACTTATTGAAAAAGATGTTATCATGGGCTTATTCAAGTGTTTCAATGAAACCCTTGATGCAGCAGGCGTGTTTGCAAACGAAGGCAAAATGGTTGATGCCAGTTTTGTAGAAGTCCCTCGGCAACGCAATACCCGCGAAGAGAACAAGCACATAAAAGAAACAGGTGCTACTCCGCAGGATTGGAAAGTGAAACCTCATAAGCTGGCTCAAAAGGATGTGGATGCCCGATGGACTAAAAAGAACAACACTGTTTTTTATGGATATAAAAACCATGTAAAAGCCGACACCAAGACAAAACTAATTGAGGAATACACAGTTACTGATGCTTCGGTACATGATTGCCTTCGGCGCTACTTCGTGGTCGCAAGCCATAGAGCAATTGCTAACGGAGAAAGACAAGGGTCTGCCACTTTATGCTGATAGCGCTTATACAGGTGAAGAGCAGGATAAAATATACAAAAAAAAGAAAGTAATAAGCAAAATAAATGAGAAAGGATACCGCAACAAGCCCTTAACCGAAACGCAAAAAGCCCGAAATAAAGAGAAATCGAGAGTGCGAGCTCGGGTGGAACATTTGTTTGGATTTGTGGAGAATAGCATGCATGGCTCCATTGTCCGTACCATTGGAATTGCGCGAGCAAAAGCAAAAATTGGGATGATGAACGTCACTTACAATATAAGTCGCTGTGTTCAGTTGAAAATAGTTGTTGCCATGGGATAGGTATGTCCAGACGTGAAAGATGTGATTTCGTAATGTGTTGGTATTTAGGATTATATAAAAATAGGGAGGGGGTAAAATTAGGTTTTTAGAAAATCATGTATTATATTTGTGTCAAACAACGGCACAAAAAAAATAGTTTTTAGAGGGGCCCTTAATAATGAAAATTGCAAAAAACATCACTCAACTTATAGGGAACACACCCCTGGTATATCTTCACAGTCTTTCCAGGGGCATTGAGGCATCTATAGCTGCCAAACTGGAGTTTATGAATCTGGTGGATCAATAAAAGACAGATTAGGTCTTGCATTAATTACGGATGCCGAGAAAAAAGGAATCATAAATAAAAATACGGTCATAATTGAATCTACCAGTGGAAATACGGGTATTGGTCTTGCCATGGTTTGTGCTGTTAAGAAATACAAATTGAAAGTTGTATTACCTGAAAATATGACTATGGAACGGAGAAATTTATTACAGGCATTTGGAGCAGATCTGGTTCTTACATCTGCGGAAGAAGGCATGAAAGGCGCTATAAAAAAGGCTGAAGAACTGGCTGCGAATACTTCCAATAGTTATTTCCCGCAACAATTTAAAAATTATGCAAATGTTGAAATGCATAAAAAAACAACTGCTCTTGAAATTTGGAATGATACAGATGGGGAAATTGACATTTTTGTACAAGGTGTAGGTACCGGTGGAACTATTACCGGTACATCTGAAATTCTTAAAGAAAAAAACCCGGGATTAATAACCATTGCTGTCGAACCGGTTGATTCTTCGGTATTATCAGGGGGATTACCCGGTACTCATAAAATTCAGGGAATTGGAGCCGGATTTATCCCTGAAATATTCAATTCTGCCCTGATAGATGAAATTGTTCAGGTTTCAAATGAACAAGCTATGAGTACGGCACAAAAGCTTGCTGCAGAAGAGGGCATATTATGTGGAATCTCATCCGGGGCAACTGTATATGCTGCTTTAGAGATTGCCCGTAGGGAAGAACAAAAAGGAAAATTAATTGTTGTAATGATAAACGATACAGGCGAAAGATATTTAAGCACTCCATTATTTACCAAAAATGAAAAAAATAAATAAGCCATCATTAAATCAGCTTACCGGTGTAGTTAAAACTTTATCGGATGAAAAATCATTAAAAATGGCGTTTCATGTTCCGGAACACGGAGAACTGATGCCTTCAAATAATAGTTTAACTGAAATAGTTGATCTCCTTCGCAAGATCATTTTTCCGGGGTATTTTGGAAACTCGTCATTAAATCAGAAAAACATGCCATATTACCTGGGAGTTAACATTGATAAGGTTTTTCATATTCTTTCAGAGCAGATCATGCGTGGTTTATGTTTTGCTTGTAATGAAGAAACGGATCTCTCTTGTGCAGCTTGTAGAAAAAATGCCGTGCAGTTAACTTTAGAATTTATCTCCAGATTACCTGATATTCGTCATTTACTATCTTCAGATGTACGGGCTGCTTATTCAGGTGATCCCGCTGCCAAGGGACATGGGGAGGTTATTTTTTGTTATCCTTCAATTCGTGCTCTTACCAATTACAGAATAGCTCATGAGTTACTTAAACTGGATGTTCCCCTGATTCCAAGGATTATTACTGAAATGGCACATTCAGAAACCGGAATAGATATTCATCCCGGAGCTGAAATTGGTGAATTCTTTTTGATTGACCATGGTACAGGAGTTGTGATTGGAGAAACCTGTATAATTGGCAATCATGTGAAACTCTATCAGGGAGTTACTCTTGGAGCAAAAAGCTTCCCTGTTGATAACGATGGAGATTTAGTTAAAGGCATTCCCAGGCACCCAATTGTTGAAGATAATGTCATTATATATGCTGGAGCAACCATTCTTGGGCGTGTAAGGATTGGAGGTAATTCTATAATTGGAGGGAATGTTTGGATTACCAAAGATATTCCTCCAAATTCAAAAATAGTTCAAAACAGAGCCATGGAAAGTTGTTTTTCGGAAGGAGCAGGGATATGATTTGATGCCATTATTTTGTTTTTCATTACCCCATTTATACTGAAACTGAAATGGTATTCAGGTTAATACCCTCTTTTTTGTTTCATGACATTCGCTTAAAGAAATAATTCACCCCAAAATATCTTTTACAAACTGATGAATTGTTGCAGGTAGATCTGTGGCATTTGCTATTGCATTAATAAATGCACTTCCTATTATGGCACCGTTGGCGTATTTGCATGCCGCGGTGAATGTATCGTGATTGAATATCCCAAATCCGATCATGGTCGGATTTTCCAGATTCATGGTCTTTAATCTCTTAAAATATTCAATTTGTGAGGTTTGCAGATATTGTTGAGTTCCGGTTGTAGAGTGAGATGAAACCTGATACAAAAATCCTTTGCTCAATTTATCTATCATTTTAATTCTTTCATTTGAAGTCTGTGGAGTTATCAGGAATATCAGATCCAGATCGATTTCATCAACCAGGCTTGCATACTCATTTTTATACACATCAATGGGCAAGTCCGGAATAATAAGACCATCTATACCCACTTCCCTGGCTTTTCTGAAAAACTGCGGCACTCCAAATTTCAAGACCTGATTAAAAT
>JABMQR010000191.1 GCA_013202335.1 Bacteroidota bacterium | reverse complement strand
GACTAACGGGAAGGGAGGATATCTTCCGACAGAGGCAGCGATTGCCGGAGGCAGCTACTCTTCAAAACCTGCTTCAACGACTGTTGGTTCGAAGAGTGGTGATGAGTTGGTTGAACGTGTTATTAAAGCAATTAATGAGCTTTGGTAAGTACTGATAGAATAAAAATCTCTATTGAAGAAAAGAGTGAGGAGTTTAACCTTTGAAGGTAATAGTACTTAATGGTCTGCTTGGCTACGGTTATACTGAAGAGGCCTTGAAAAATGCATTTTTGCAAAATCCGGATGTAATTGGGGTTGATGCCGGATCAACTGATCCGGGACCTTATTATCTGGGCAGCGGAACTTCGTTTACAAATCGCACTGCCGTAAAACGCGATCTGGAGCTTGCACTCCCTGAAGCTGTGAAAAGAAAGATACCTTTTATTATAGGTACAGCTGGCGGGGCCGGAGCACGGGAACATGTTGACTGGTTATGCGCTATCATTGATGAAATAGTCGAAAAGGAACAGTTGACCTATAAATCTGCGGTCATTTACTCAGATGTAACATCGGACTATGTCCTCGATAAGCTGGCAAACGGCAAGTTGCAGCCCATGGGTAAGTTGGAAGCAACCGAAAAAACCATAAAACAAAGTAATAAAATTGTAGCCCAACTATCAATTGAGCCGGTAATAGCAGCGCTTGATGCAGGAGTGGATGTGGTAATATGCGGGAGACTCTGTGATACAGCCATCTCTGCAGCCCCGGCGATACGTGCAGGTTACGATCCGGGTCTTGCTTTTCATATGGCAAAAATTATGGAGTGCGGCAGTATGTGTTGTGAACCCCTAAGCGCATCTGATGTGCTGATGGGTGAAATTGAAGAGAAAAGCTTCACCTTAACTCCCATGAACCTGACCCGGCGTTGTACAGTAGCACGGGTTGCGGCACACACCATGTATGAACAGTCAAATCCCTATTATATCTATGAACCGGACGGGGTAATTGACCTAAAAAACAGTCAGTATGAACAGGTAAACGACCGGAGTGTTCGGGTTTCCGGGAGTGTAATGCAGTCAAATATGCAAAAAACACTCAAACTGGAAGGAACACGGCTCGTAGGATATAGAACCATCAGCATTGCCGGTATTAATGATCATGATACCATAGAGCATCTGGATGAGATCTTTCTTGGGGTAAAAACATTTGCAGCTCAGAATCTCGGAGATATACCAGCAGAAGATTATTCCATTCATCTGCGAAAATATGGTGTTACTGCACAGGATATTGAGAATGGGTGTGAAGGGAATATCGGTATTATACTGGAGGTAGTGGGTAAAACAGAAAAAATATCCGCCGCAGTATGTGCAGTCGCCAGAGCACGCATGCTGCATTACGATTATGCAGGACGCAAGTCGACAGCGGGGAATCTTGCGTTTCCCTATTCTCCCTCTGATATCAAAATGAATGAGGTGTATGTCTTTAGTCTGTATCATCTTTGTGAGGTTGATGAAACCATGGAGTGTGCCGAAATTGTATATAGGGGGTATCGTAATGGCAAGAAAATTGATTGATATTGCCCGTATTCTGCGTTCAAAAAACGCAGGCCCTCTCTATGTGACCTTTGATATCATGTTCAATACGAGAAATGAACTTGATTATGTACTAGATTCCGGTGCAGTTAATCAAGCGGTAATTGCTGTTCTCTATGGTATTAAAACTGAAGAGGTCTCCATTATTCCTTATGCGGTTGTTAATGCCTGTAAAATCACGATACCCAGAAGATATATAAGCGGTGATATCCAGGATGATGATATTTATGGTTGTCAACAGCATTTGAAACTGGCGAACATAGTAATACCATAAGAGGATAATATGCTGAAACAAACAGTGCTGCAGGAAGCAATTTATAAAGCGATCGTCAAAGGATCAACCTATATCAGCGATGATGTCTACGATGCGCTTAAGGCTGCGTTTGATAAAGAAAAGAATCTCTCCACCAAACTGGGGCTTGAAAACACCATTAAAAGCCTTGACCTGTCCCGTGAAAACCATGTTCCAGCCTGTCCTGATACCGGATGGCCTCTATTCTTTTTTAAAATTGGGAATGAAGCGGTTCTGGAAGGCGGTATTCTGGCTTTAGAGGAATCAGCGCGAACGGCTGTTCGTAAAGCTACAGAAGAAGGTTTTTTGCGGCGCACTATGAAACACCCATTAACCGGGTTTGATCCAGGTGACAATATTGGTACCAACATTCCCTGGTTCACCTATAAATTTGTACCGGGAAATTCAGTACAGATCACCTATGTTGCAAAGGGTGGTGGATCGGAAGTTTTTGGCGGAACGCAATCACGCATGGTGGCTTTTGCTGACGGAACGACGGGCATTAAGAAATTTATCATCGATGCTTTTACTGCAGCGACCTATGCCGGTGCGATTTGTCCCCCATCAATTCTTGGTGTAGGTATCGGCGGTACAGCCAATATTGCTACGGATCTTGCCAAAGAGGCGGCAACTCTGCGCAGAATTAATACATACCATCCTGAACCTGAATTCAGAAAGCTTGAAGAGGAGCTGTATACGGCAATTAACAGTCTTGGTATCGGGACAATGGGTGCTGGCGGCGAAACATCAGTACTTAGTGTGAATATCGAATATGCATATACCCATATTGCAGGCATAGCAGTTGCAATCAGTTGTAATTGTTTTGTGGCACGGCGCGGAACCTATCTGGTGACCGCTGACGGCAGAATGGAATACAAAAAAAATCCCGACTGGTTTGGAGGACGCTGAAAATGAAAGAGTACCATTTACAATCCCCGATAAAACCAAAGGATATCAGTGCATTAAGAATTGGTGACATTGTGTATGTATCAGGAAAAGCCTTTACCTGCCGGTCAAAGCTTCAGCGAGCGGTATTCGATGAAGGATTACCCATTCCCGAAGAGCTTATGGTAAATGAGATACTTATCCATGTCGGCCCGATAGTATTAAAGAGGGACGGAGGATACCAGCTGGTATCCTTCATGCCCACATCAAGTATCCGGTTTGAGAAATGGGGTGCACAAACTATAAAGGATTGGGATTTAAAAGTAATTGTGGGAAAAACGACCATGGGCGATGAAACGGCTCGATCTATGCGGGAACTTGGCTGTGTACACCTTTCACCGCGCTCGGTCAGTCCGAATCTGTGGGTGAAAAGTATTCAGATTGAAAATGTGTTCCTCCATGATGAAATGGGATCTATCGAAGCACCCTGGCAGCTTAATTTGCATGAGTTGGGTCCGTTCGTGGTTGATATTGATACCCATGGCGGCAGATTATTTGAGGATCTTGATAAAGCAGTGCAGGAACGGCTTGGTGATGCGTATAAGGATTTAGATATACCTACTGATTTTCGTTATACAAAACTGTATTGATACCATAGGAGTAACAGCTAAAATGGCATATATAGGAATAGATCTGGGATCAACAAATATTAAAGCCGCTCTGTATGACAATTCTGTTAAGAGAATAGCAATAAAATCACGAAAAGTGGACTACTTTCGTAAGGATAAGAGAGTTGAATTCAATGCTGATGAATATTTTAGTGCTGTTATTGATCTGTTAAAAGAGTTGAGCCAGTATGGTTTGCCAATACAGGAAATCACCCTGACCGGACAGGCTGAATCCTTAATTTTATTAGGGGAAAACAGAAAACCTCTCTGTAATGCAATTTCCTGGATGGATGAACGCTCTGAAGCTGCGTGCCTTGAATTAGCAAAGAAATTTGATGAAAAAATCTGTTATGCAGTTACCGGGCAGAAGAGCATTATTCCTACCTGGCCGGCAACTAAAATTCTGCATCTGGCTCATCACGAACCGGACATATTTGCCAAAACGCAGTTTTATGTCCTGTTAAAAGACTACATAGCCTATCGCCTATGTGGAAAGCTGGTTTGTGATAAATCAATTGCAACATTTTCCTTCTATTTTGATATACATAAAGAGTGTTACTGGACAGATATGCTTAATACCTGCGGAATTCGGGAAGATCAGCTGCCTCCTCTGGTAGAACCCGGCACCCGTCTTGGGTCATTACTGAAGGAGCTTTCGCTTGAGCCGGTTTTTGCTCATACAGAACTGAATATTGGAACGCTGGATCATTTTGCCGGGATGATCGGCACGGGAAATATCGAACCGGGTATAATCAGTGAATCAACAGGCACCGTTCTGGGGATATCCACACTGGCAAAAGTACCCTTAACCGGAGAAGAATCAGCTGCTCTTCATTTTGGTCCTTTTCCAGGCTCCTATGTTTTTTTACAAGTTGCAGAGAGCGGTGGGTTTTGTCTTGAATGGTTTCGGGATCGGTTTATGAAGGATTTCTCTTTACAAGAGATTGATAACCTCATAATGCAAAGACAATACCCGAACAAGATGCTTTTTCTACCCTATATCATGGGAGTTAATGCACCGGATTTTGATAAAGATGCCAGCGGAGTCTTTTACGGTATCCGTTCCGGGCATGACAATGTTGATTTTGCTTATGCAGTTATGGAAGGGGTGGCTCTTTTGCTTGAACGCAATATAAGAGCTCTTAATCACAATAATATGGATTTTAATCGAATTATCTCCACAGGGGGCGGTGCCAATTCAGATTTATGGTCCCAGCTGAAAGCAGATATTACCGAACTGGCAGTTGAAATTCCTGCCGATAATGAAGCTGCTTGTTTAGGTGCGGCAATGATTGGAGCTGTTGAAAGAGGAGATATTAAGGATTATCACGAAGCTGCAGTGAATTGCGTTAAATTTGTGAAGAGATTTGAACCCCGAAACAGCAGAAAATTCTTATCCAAAAAAGCAGGGTTTGAAGCTTTGTATGAAGGAATGATGAGGACTGCAGCAATAATTAATCAAAACGAATAGTAGTATTTATATGCCTCAAAAATTGTTTATTCTTTTAACTAGTGCCTTACAGGAAACCCGATTATTACATCAAAATCAACAAAAATATGCATGAACGCAGAGTTTTTCGTAACGCTACTTGAACCCAATAGGAAAGAATAATGAGAAAATAGACATTTTTTAGGATTTTCATTGATTTTGGACGCATCTATCCAGCGGATCTCCAGTCTCGAACCCGTGAGCGCTGAATTAGCCGGTTTTACGGATTTTATTTTCCCGGTTCTGTAGTATTCGCCCCAGGTTTTGTAAGTTCCTGCCCAGCACAGCAAGGGATATATACCGGTCAAATCCTTCGACTCCATGATCAGGGCAACGATCAAGACCATGATTTTCCAGTGCATTTATTGCTGACTCAACTCCCGGGTGTCTTTTCCTTTCCTGTAAAAAGAGTGATTCGGTTTCTCTCTCTTTATCTTTTCCCGATAACTTTCCTTTTTTCGGGAGAATGGCAAATTCAATAATCTTTTCCAGCTTCTCCCGGTGCTTCGGTGAGTAAAAACCTTTGTCAAAACTACAACTTTTCAGATCAGGATAGAGCCCTTTTGTTTCTCGAATGAAAGGTATGGTTACTTTTTCATCAGTTGTTTTATACATTATTTTGTGATTAAGGATGAAACGATACTGATCTTCTATAACGGCAACCCTAACTCCCAATTCTTGGGGAACCCCCGCCTTTCCTTTGGAAATCCATTCTGTATGCTCTTCAAATAGGGAAAACACTTTCTCTTCATACGGAATCTTCTCTCCTTTCAACACACGTCGGTTAATCTGATCTATCTGCCGCTTGGCGTGTACCATAAATCTTCTTATTTCCTGTATATAGGCCCATGTCTTTACATCAGTGCCGAGCAGAATTGAGGAAATCGTTTTTTCGGCTTTCTGGATAAACGTTGTACAGATATCCGTGTACTCGCTATAGGCATTCTCTATCTTCAGCTTTTGTGCCTGCTTTTTCTTTTCGTTTTTGCTTTTCGAATAGTGTAACCTTCTGACATAATTAAAAGACCGCTTTACTTTCTTCATATTGTGCTTGGATTGCCGAAAGTCACTCCGCCCTGCCTCTATACACAGCTTAACACTATATGAAATCACTTTCCTTATCGCATCAAAGAGTAAGTTACTGTCAGTCGGATAATGTACATCGGTCTCTACCACGAAGGAATCACATCGCGCTTTGAGTTCTTCCGTTTTTTTTTAACAAGATCATGACCACTGGCCACGACAATCCGGTTTATCTCATCCAATAGTTCAGGAGTTAAGAGTCCTACATTATCCTTGAGCGTTTGCAGATTAAACGTAACAGTATCTTCATACGTACCTATTTCCATCATGAGCCGTATTGAACGATGATTGTCTGCCATATTTTTGAGCTTGTCATAGTCCCAGTTGCAGTTAAGCCGTACGGTACCTAACACAAGGATTTTCCAGAGATCCATCCCGGGGCGCCCGTTCTTGGTGTCCGTACCCAATGGAACCATTTTCTTCAGTACTTTGAACACTTTTTTCCGTATTTCAGGGGTACAATAGATATATTGAAGTCCTTTTAACAAGTGAGGAATTTCATCACGCGATTTTGGATCAAATGGTATATCGGCGATAGGTACCCGACCAAGTTGTATCTGTCCGTCCAGGATTGCTCTCATGTAGTCCCCCGAAGTTTTTACTATTCAAGATTGCAGAAATATACATCTCTATATATTACAAGTAATTATACTACAGGAGAGATGGTTTGTATAGACTAAACCGTGATTTCATGGTAAACTTCGCAGGAATATTTGAAGTGTATTTACTTGCCTTACAAGGGCTTATTTGCTTTTCTGTCAGGCACTAGTTAGTAATGTTGTTGTTTGTACTCTCCATGGGTGCACTATTCGGCTACGGCGCAAAGGATTCGGGACAAAAAGAACTGGGCGATTATGAGTTTACCTATGTATCACTGCTGATTCGATAAAAAGGAACGTAATTCCTTCAGGCTTCCGGCGATTTTGGTTTCTCCTGTTCGATATGTATTTAAAACTAAATATGCTATTTGGTTAATAATTTAAACTAGCTAACTTACTGTACGCTTCCTACGGACTCCTCTTTAAGGGATATAGAATACATCCCCCTGGCATCGGGTTAAAGTCCACGGATTTGCAGAACAAAACTCAGACGTTGAGAATATCTATCAATTATTTTCTGTTCTTTAACCAGTTCAAATAATATTGAAAATCCTTCAAAGTCATGGTTGGGGGAACCGAATGATCAGAATGGGCAATAAAACCACCACCCTGGAAGCATTTTATTCGGCTGTCTACTTCACTGATAATTTTATTTACATCCTTACCGAACATATGGGCATCAATGTTTCCATACCAGGCGAGATTGTTACCGTACTGTTTTTTCAATTCCCTTATATCAATTCCTGCCATCACCTGAAGCGGATTAATCACCCGAATACCGCAATCAATGTAGTCAGGAAACATCAGAGTCGAATTGCCACAGCTGTGCAGCCAGAAATCGATATCATGTAAAGCGAGCCAGTTTCCTACAATTTCATAGTAGGGTTTGACAATTGCTTTCCACATTTCAGGCCCTATCAGAGGGCCGTTAGAGCTTCCGATATCATCGATCATAAGATAGCCATCCGGCTTTATTCCTGAACGGATCATTTTTTCAAGGACTTTAATAGTCATATCCGTCTGAACTTTCATCATTTCAGATACCCATTCCGGCTCCAGGGCAATATCCATTAATAGCTTGTCCAGACTTCTGTGGCGCCAGGTTCCTTCCCATGGGCCATAGGTTGTTGTTAGAATATATCGTCCCGAAGCCCGGTGCTTTTCATATTTCGCTCTGGCTTCCAGCCAAACGGGGTATGGATCGAAATGTTCGAAATAAGTCCGGTCATCGATTCGAGCGAGTGCTTCATCTTCCATGCTGCTCAGCCATTGTGCTTTTACATTATCCCAGTCTTCCATACTGTTGGTTTTTGTAGATACATAGTGAATTGAACCGGACCTCTTCCAGGTTTTTTTTGCCGTATAACCGTATCTGTCTTCGAAAGTATAGAATTCTCCGTCATTTTCCAGAATTTTCATTTCATACCGCGGCGAAGTATCTAAAAATAGTCTTGCTATATCGAAATCGAAGTAATTGGTCATAAAATCAGTATCTCCAAGAGATTCCGGATGCTGGGTGACACTTTCCGGAAGCCCCTGCTTTCTCCATTCATAAACAGTATCTTCCCAAAAATCCTCATGCACAGGAACTCTGTCAGGTTTCTGATAATTGATAGCGGCTTTCACCCTTTCTTTTCCAGTCATTTTTTGCATCCTTATATCAAAAAATCATTAATAATTTCCCGTTTTTATTAGTATTCCTATAAAAAGAACCAACCAAGGGCAAGAGCCTTTAGTGATCGCCAGTTGAATACAGTCATCAGAATAATAACAGCCAGGATGGGAATAAAGGCGAATAACGTATGCATAGTAAGTTTCTCCTTTACAGGCTTGCAATTGTTGCCCAGGAACTTGTATACCAGTTAGTATTAATACGATAATAGAAAATGTACTAAAAAGGGTCAAGTAATAAGTGGTGGTAATCTCATCTTTTCCACTCCTTAATTATAAATCCTCTTTCTTTTTTAATCTGTGTTACTCAATCTACCGGAAGAGTACTGACCGAATCGCTTCGCGGCTTTGGTAAGAGCCATCAGATTCTCGCTGAGAGCTGTCCTTGGTATCGCACATCCGGAGCCCAGAACATATCCGCCCCTGGCTCCTGCCTCAAGAATACAGCGACGGGCTTCTAATTCCAGACTGAATGAGTTACCCCTGACAAAGCTCTGTGTGTCCACACCACCCAATAATGAAACGCGATTATCAACCTTTTTTCGAACATCAGAGCAGCTGAATCCACCTAAAGGATCAAGAGGACCAATACAGTCCATACCTGTTGCTACAATATCTTCAATAACAGGGAGAACATTGCCGCAAATGTGGCAGTAGAGAAGAACATCTTTGTCATACCTATGCAGTTTCGTACAGAGATCCCTCATATGGGGGAAAACAAACTGCCGCCAGTGATCAGGCGATATTACAGACATGTTGGCTACAGAGTCATTAATTCTCAGAACCTTTAGACCCAGATCGATATTGAACTTGCCTCTCTCTGCTGCTATTTCGACTCCCTTTTCCATCAAAGCATGCACCAGCTCAGGCCGCTCCATAAGATCGAACATTGTGCGGGTCATACCCCTCATGGCAACAACAAAAGCGAGAGTCGGTGATGTGCAGTCCCCAATCAGGGCTAATTTGTCTCCAACCTCTACCATTACCTTCCGCTGTCTGTCTCCATAGCCCGACTCCTCATAAAAACTCTTTAAAGGAATAAATATACTGACTGCATCATCCAGGGTGTCGACAAAGGGCTCATCCGAACTCCAAAAATGATGAAGCCCTGTCCAATATGGATCGTTTAAATCAAATACCCGGTTATCTGTTAAATGTGTCTGAAGTCCTCCAGGCATATCTATGATGCCCAGTCGATCTCCTCTTCGGTTCACCTCATAGACGATACTATCTACTACTTCAATATGTCGTTCAGGGAACAGGAACTGCCTGGCAGAGTCTGCTCCGACAGACAAAGCACCACGGGCTATGACCTGCATAGCAAGAAGAGGATCTTCAATAACACTGATCAAATCTTCACCGACCAGCTCTGCACCGAGATCAACCCAAATTTTTGGCATGGTAGGAACACGATCAGGCACACCTCCTGTTATAGCTGTGCGAAAGCGCTCAACTGCTGTCATAACAAACTTCCATAAAGAAAGCATCTATATGCTGATTTATTACATTTACCGTCTATTGAAACCATTTTCTACCCCATGTTTTACTTTGATAATGTTTTCCAAATATAGATATTTTGCCAGTTTACCCACAAAACTGTGGGGGGAAAGGCGAATAATGCATGCATACTGAGTTTCTCCTTGATAGACATACAAAAGTTACCATGGAACTTGTATACCAGTTAATATTATATGATAATAGAAAATGTAATACAAATGGTCAAGTAATAAGTTACGGTAATTAATAGAATAATCAATTAAACTGTATTACAGTAAATCGCTATATTTTTTGCATGAATTGAAGTATTAATAATTATTGATATTCAATAGATCATTTAAATGAAAGGAGAAGCTTATGCCTCAGTTGGATTTTCCATACGCGGCCACAATCTTCCCCTTTTTAAGTGACTACAAGCGCGTATGGGAAATGGATTTGGCTCTGGATGCCTATAAGGAACTGAAAGTTTACTTCAGACAGTATGATCCTCATCATTTGAGGGAAGAGGAGATCTTTACCACACTTGGTTATATTGATGTCAAGAATCTGGCGTCCAGAATTAAAGCCAAAATATTAATGGGAATTACCCTGATGGATAACATCTGTCCGCCTTCCACCCAGTTTGCAGCTTACAACCGAATTAACTCGAATAAAAGATATTCACTATATTACGATTACGGGCACGAGAATCTGCCAGGTATGCAGGATGACATTTTCCAGTTCCTGATGGAATTGAAGGAATAGTAGATGAATAGTGGAAGAATGCAAGTTATTCTTGACAACTTGCATACAAGATTATATCCTCATATAGTATGAAACGTCCTAACATTTTGATTATTACCTGCCATGATCTCGGAGACTATCTTGGTTGTTATGGTACACCGGTGGCAACTCCAAACCTGGATTCAATGGCGGAGCAAGGTGTCCTCTTTGAAAACCATTTCGCCACCGCCTCCATCTGCTGTCCCAGCCGTGGTTCCCTGGTTACCGGCTGTTATCCGCATACTCATGGATTAATGGGCCTGGTTCCCCGGGGATGGGAATTAAATGTAGACCACTGTCCGGCACTGCCCGAACTTTTGCATGATGTGGGCTACCAGACACATCTTTTTGGTCTACAGCATGAGCATTGGGACCCCCGCCGACTGGGATACAGCCATGTGCATCCGGTAGAGTCAACACACAGTGAAGATGTATCACCGGTCTTTGCAGATTGGCTGAGCGAAATAGAAGAGAATGGTCAGCCCTTTCTGGCGAATGTAGGATTTTTTGAGCCCCATCGCATCGGCCTGGCCAGTCAGGGCTACAATGAGGCTCTGTTTGGTACTGTTCCCTCCCATTTCAAACGGGATGTCTATGAATCAACCGATCCGGCACAGGTTGAAATTCGGCCTTATCTGCCGGATATTCCGGAGCTGCGGCAGGAAGTGGCTGACTTCTATGGGGCAGTCGCATTTATGGATTATCATGCGGGTAAGGTTCTGCAGGCCCTGGATGATGCCGGTTTAACTGAAAGTACCCTGGTCATTTTTGCCACAGACCACGGTGCATCTTTTATGCACTCCAAAGGCACCCTCTACGATGGAGGTGTCAAAGCAGCCTGCCTGATGCGCTGGCCCGGTATACTCCCGGCCGGCCATCGGGTCAAAGCTCTGACCAATCATGTGGATCTGCTGCCTTCGCTGTTTGATTTATTGGAACTGCCCATGCCTGATCATATTCAGGGACGCAGTTTTGCGGCAATTGCACAAAACAATTTCAGTGACACACAAAAATACGTGTTTGCTGAAAAGAATTATACCCAATATTACGATCCGGCCCGAATGGTTCGCTCAAATTCGTTCAAGTACATCCGTAAAGGGCTCAACACCTGCCTGTTTGATTTTGTTATTACCGAAATTGAACTCAGCCCGGCCAGTTTCCGCTCAAACCAAAAGGCCTTTGATTTTTACTCAGCCAGGCGATATACCGAGGAGTTGTATGATCTTACTGTTGATCCTGCTGAGATGAACAACCTGGTCGATAATCCGGCATACCGGACAACACTTAATGAAATGCAGGCTGCCCTGGATGTACATCTTAAAGCAACAAATGATCCCTTCAGATATTTACGAAATGATCTGTTAATGCCGACAGATGTCTATGTTGATGTTAGGAGCTGAGTATGAAACCTCCTGATTTTCTCATTATCATGACAGATCAATTCCACCCCGGCTGTCTAGGCTATGCAGGACATCCTCTGGTGAAAACACCTCATATTGATAAACTTGCCGCTGGAGGAACTATCTTCGATCGGATGTATACAACCTGTCCCCTCTGTATGCCTGCAAGAGCATCACTATTCACAGGTCAGAGTCCGCGAGCTCATTCTGTTCGGTCGAATGGGATTCCTTTGAAGAGGGGTATACCTACTTTCACCGAAGCCCTGCGGTTGAGCGGATACCGAACTCATAATGCAGGAAAACTGCATCTTACACCGGGAGGGCTTACTAAGAGGCTTGAAGCGGTTTCGATAAGTCCGGAACTCTGGCCGGAAGCCTGGAATTACTGGCTGGATGGAACTCTTCAGTCCTTTCCTGAAAGGTACTTCGGATTCGAGACTTCCGATTTCATGGGAGGATGCGCCCACTCGACATATGGTCCATATGTTAACTGGCTTCAGGAGAATCATCCTGAAGCTTATAAACTCTTCATAAACAGGTCGGTATTATCTCCCTCAACACCTGCAGAAAAGCTGTTCAACAGAAATTCCTACAAATGGGCTCTCCCGGCTAAAGCTCATCCAGCTTCCTGGGTGACAGAAAAAAGTATCGATTTTCTCAAACAAAATTCCGGTAAAACGGATCCGTTTTTTCTGGTTACAAGTATTCAGGAACCACATCCTCCTTTCGCACCACCAGCTGAATATATCAACCTGTATTGTCCTTCTGAAGTCCCCTCTCCTGTTCCTGAACCGGCGGACTGGGACAAATTGCCTCCCCACCTTGAAAGAATCCGCCATAAGCCAGTCGTTTCCACCGGAAACCTTGCCCAGCCGATGGATGCAACTGATCCCTATGCCAGAGAGTGCATTGCCCATTACCTTGGCCTAATTGAGCTGGTGGATGATCAGGTAGGAAGGCTTATGAAAGCTCTCGAGCTGTCCGGTGAAAGGGAGAACACCTGTGTAATTTTTCTGGCGGATCATGGAGAGTCGCTGGGAGACCATGGTTTCTGGGGAAAAGGCCCTTATCATTATGATAGTGTGATCAGGATCCCTTTTATCATTAATTGGCCGGGTGTAACACCGGAAGGCGGCCTCTGCAGCACACCAGTTTCTCTTCTGGATATAGCCCCCACCATACTGAACGCTGCTTCTGTCAGCCCATTGGAAGGTCCTGTTCCAACCGAACCGGAAGCCCCGGACACCTTTCCCGTTCTTCCCGGAAGAGACCTGAGGGAATTCTGGACCAGTGACAAACCTGAAGACAGAGCTGTTCTTGTCGAGATGGATGATGATTATCTAAAGTTAAAACTGAGGACCCTTGTTACTGCCAGATGGAGGATGACCAGGTATGGGAATAAGGAGTATGGGGAACTATACAATCTGCTCGAAGACCCTAAAGAGCAGATTAATCTCTGGGATGATCCGGATTTCTGTGGAGTGAAATCGGATTTGACAGCCCGTCTGCTCGATGAGATCATCCGGACCGATTCAGTTCTCCCCAGACTGATGACCCGGGCTTGATTTTTCACGCAAAATAATCTGCGGCAGCTCTGTACATAGCCACGATGTTGTCAGTTGGAATATAGGGCTGAAGATTGTGGGTCGGGCCCATGAAGTAACCTCCACCCGGTGCCATTATATCCAGTACCCGGAAAACTTCCTCCCTGACCTCCAAAGGAGTGCCGGCCGAAAGGGCCCCTGCTTCATCAATGGCCCCTGACATGACAATCCTCCTTCCATACTCTTCCTTTAGTTTTTTCAAATCCATCCCCACAGCAGAAACCTGAATGGGATCAAGTACCTTTATACCAGCTTTCAGAAATGCGGGTATAAGATCATAAATGGCTCCGCAGGAATGATGGTAATAAACAGCATCGTATTTTTCGATAATTGAAGAAATTCTATGATATGCCGGCATGTAGAATTCTTTCCACATCTCCACTGACATAAGAAGGCTCTGTTGTGTCCCAAAATCATCCCCCATCCGGATGAAGGTTAAACCACCGGAAGCAGCCGCAAGCATCCTTTCGATAAGGGTAATGTTAAAATCTGTTACTCTTTTAATCAGGGCAATAAAAAAATCAGTTGCCAGGTAAGGCAGCATGAAACTGTTTTCATCACCTACAAGGGGTTGTATTGGAGACTGGAGTATTCCGGGTGAAGCAAAACTTGGTTCAGGCATTACTGCAAAATCGGAAAAATCCTCACATTGTGACTCAAGCTTTGAAAAATCGAACCAATCCGGATCAGGCCAGGAGTAATTTTCAAGGAGGGAGGGATCATCCCACTCGGCCATCGGGTGAACCACCGGATTCCAGTAACCCTTATTTTTACTATATTCAGTATAAATATAATCAATTCCCCAGATACTTCTTTTTTTCTTCGGTTCTTCAGGAGTTTCAAGGTCCGGTCCCGTATATTCAGGTGCAACCCATCGGAAGTCAATTCCCAGTTCTCGGAAAAGGGTCTCCTCATTTTCGATCTGAAGTTCATCGATCAGACGTTTTCTCACTTCCGGGATATCTCTATAAAAGAACGGGACCCGGTCAGGTTCCTTGAATTGAAGGGATGTTGTGACTCGTTCTTTACCTGTCATAATTACCTCTTGTATACTAAATATATGAGATTTATTGTTTAGAGTATCGCATTAAAAATGAGTTGTCAATGTGATTAACTTGTATTCCAGAAAACTACTTCTCCTTCAGGAATCTAATTTAAATAAATAAAACAAGCTGAATAACTCGAAATATCATTCAATTATTGTTCTTTTGAGGATAAAAGAATAAAAAGTTATGAAAATAAAAAGGAAAATACTTGCATACATGTTTAAGTAGGTGTATGATAATTTAATAACAGCTAATATGCTTGTAATTAAAGATTCTAAGGAGGATTAAATGAAAAAAACAATTATTATTGTTTTGATTGGTATGCTCATCGCTACCGTGGCTTTTGCCGGTGGTATACAGGATGATGCAGTAGAAACAAAAGAGAATGTCATGGTTGCTGCTCTGGATAATGGTCCCGGTGGAAATATGGGTCTGGGTGCTATCCCCTACTCGACAGGAGCGGGAAATACTCTTATTGCCAAGCTCTATACACCACTATCTATTTTCGATGAGAACTATGAAAACATCATTCCAGCAGGCGCGAAATCCTGGAGTGCCAATGCAGACAGTACTGTATGGACATTCAAGTTGCAGGATAAACTTACCTGGAGCGATGGTAAACCGGTTACCGCACAAGATGTAAAATTCACCGTTGAATTTACTACTGATCCTGAATGGGTGGCCCAAGTTGCCAATGACAGAAATGTATGCTGGAGTAATCTGGCAGGCTTCGAAGCGAAAACGAGCGGTGCCATTACTGAACTATCATCTGTAAAAGTGCTTGGTGATAAGGAAATCCAGTTTACACTGGCTACTCCCGATCCCCGCTTTTATGCCAAGATGTTCAGGTCCTATATTCTTCCTGAGCATGCTATCGATTTTACCCCTGCAGAAAACATGACAACTGACTGGTGGGCCAGTACCAGGCAGGTCGGATCGGGTCCATTTTATATTACCAATTATATTAAAGATGATTTAATGGAACTGGCTGCCAACAAGGACTACTACAGAGGTACACCTAAACTGGATAAACTGGTTGTGAAATTCTTTGCCAGTGACGATACAGCAGCTGTTCTGGCACTGGCCGCCGGTGATATCGACTTCAGTTTTATTCAGTTTAATGATATTGCCACTCTCGGTGATAATGTTAATGTATTTACCGGACTTCAGCCTGTTCCCAGATTTTTCATGTACAACTTCAACAAACTTCCCGGGTACTGGAAAGATATCAGGGTCCGCCAGGCTATCTATTATGCTATAGACCGAAAAACAATCACAGAAAAAGTCTATAAAATGACCCATGAACCGGTAGTGGCACAAGTCCTTAATAAAGCTACATGGTCAAATGATCTGAACTGGTATGAATACAATCCTGAAAAAGCAAAAGCTCTTCTTGCCGAAGCCGGGGTTGACCCTGCTGATATCGTAATGGAAGTAATTGGTTATAAAGGCGATCCGATGACTCTCTCTGCCATGCAGGCCGTGCAGAGTTACCTTACGCAGATTGGTATAACACAATTTTCCCACACCGCACTGGATGGGGCTTCTTACCGCGCCAAGTTCAAAGCTGATGGAGACTGGGTAATCGTATACCGGGGTGCCGGAGGCGATCCCTATACCCTGAATACACACCAGTTCTACGACAACGCAGGAATTCACGGTGGTGACATGGCCGGATATGATTATGATCCTATCTTCAAGGATATCATAAGCGATATTGATACTTCCAATACTACAGAGGCTTTTATGGCTGCTCTTACTGAGTACAATAATGAGGCCAACAAACTTGCAACAATCACCTATCTTTGGGCTGGAAAGGCATATGGCGCTGCCAGCAAGACAGTAAAGAACTTCCACTGGTATCCAGGCAACGGCGGCGGCCCTTACGAAGATCATGCCGAACTATGGACTATGGAGTAAAAAGAACTGGATAATTGATCTTCAGGATTCTATAATTAGGATCTAAAACAACAGGAGCTGCTTATCAGGCAGCTCCTGTTTTAAATATCATTATTGGAGTTAATTCACATGGGTAGTTATATCTTACGGCGAATCCTTATCAGTATCCCGGTTATTTTCATGATTACTATCATTGTTTTTTCCCTGGTGGAAATTGCCCCCGGCGACATGCTTGACTTTTTTCTCACAGATGATGCCATTGCTAATATGACAGAAAAGGACATCTTTGAGATGAGGGAAAAGCTGGGTTTGAATGATCCGCCGCCAATAAGATATATCAAGTGGCTCGGCAAGGTAGTTCAGGGTGATCTCGGTTTTAGTCTCGTAGAGAAGGAGCCGGTGGCAGAAATACTGGTACGGAGAATGAATAATTCACTGATTCTGATGGGAACCGGCCTGATTATTTCCATAATCGTCGGAATTCCCCTTGGAGTTTTTCTGGCCCGTCACCAGTACTCGTTTTGGGACTTCTCTTTGACGGGATTATCGTTTGTCGCCCTTTCCATGCCTGCTTTTGTAGCCGGCATAGTGGGTATGTATTTTTTTGCAATTAAAATACCAATCTTTCCTGCCGGTGGGATGTACTCTCCTATCGGCAGCCGCGGTCTGGGTGATCTTCTTTATCATCTGATTCTACCGGCCTTCATTCTGTCAATGATGTATATTGCCAGAAACATGCGCTATACCCGCTTTAGCATGCTCGATGTCCTGAACCAGGATTATGTGACTACAGCCCGGGCAAAAGGAATGAAGGAACGGGTTGTTGTCTACAGACATGCCTTGCGTAATGCTCTTATTCCTGTTGTTACAGTTATCGGATTGAGTATTCCTATGGTAATTGTCGGTGCTGTATTTCTTGAGACTATTTTTAACTGGCCGGGTATGGGTCGGCTTTATTACAAAGCCGTTCTGGCAAGGGACTTTCCCATCGTAATGGGGGCTAATCTCTTTATTGCCGTTATTGTACTGGTTTCCAATCTGGTGGTGGATATCGTTTATTCGATTATCGATCCCCGAGTCAGGCTGAGCTAAAGGAGACTGGATATGGAAGATACAAAGACAATGGACAGCATCAAAATAGAATCTCCCAGCTCTATCGCCTGGAAACGGTTCAGACAGCATAAGCTGGCGGTAATTTCCTCTATTATACTTATTATTATTATGATTCTGTGTTTCGGTGCACCGCTTTTTACCTCATTCGATCCCCTGGGGATCGATTTTGATGATATGACCATGTCACCTCAACAAGGACATATTTTCGGGACTGATGAACTGGGCAGGGATATTTGGACCAGGACCCTTTACGGCGGTCGGGTTTCACTGCTTGTAGGAATTACCGCTGCAGGAATATCAACATTTATAGGTGTTCTGCTGGGTTCAATTTCCGGGTATTTCGGAAAGGCGGCAGATATGATTATCATGCGGTTTACCGATGTCATGATGACTTTCCCTCCGTTGATTATTATGCTTACTGTGGCTGCAATTACAGGGCCGGGAATTATAAATGTGATTCTTATTATTGGAGGGCTGAGGTGGCCCCAGACAGCACGCCTGGTTCGGGGTCAGTTTCTTTCTCTTAAAAACCAGGAGTTTGTTCTCGCCGCCAATGCGCAGGGTATGCCTGACCGGCTGATAATAACCCGCCACTGTCTTCCCAACGTCGTGGCTCCCCTTATGGCCAGGATTTCCTTTGCCGTCAGTGCTGCCATTCTTTCGGAGGCTGGTTTGAGTTTTCTGGGAATCGGGGTCCCCCTCCCCACCCCTACATGGGGAAACATGATGCAGCAGGCCAGGTCTCTGCATATTCTGCAGTTTAGTCCATGGATGTGGGCATTTCCAGCCATATTCACTCTTATTACCATCATGTGTATAAATTTTATTGGAGACGGTCTGCGGGATGCATTCGATCCACAGCAGATTGTGATGTAGAGGAGTAAAGCATGGCAGTATTACTGGATGTAAAAGACCTGACTACACGGTTCAAAACCACAGGCGGTACCGTACAGGCTGTGAATGGAATATCATATACCTTAAATGAAGGAGAGATCGTTGGTATTGTCGGGGAGAGCGGATGCGGTAAAAGTGTCAGCATGAGATCTGTGATGAGGATTATCCCCGAGCCTCCAGGCAGGATTGAAAAGGGTGAAGTGTTTTTCAAGGGCAGGGATCTTCTAAAGCTGAATCATGAGGAGATGCGAAAAATCCGTGGAAAAGAGATCGCCATGATTTTTCAGGACCCCATGAGCTCTCTTAATCCTGTTTTGACAATCGGAAAACAGATAACGGAAACCATAATTGAGCATGAGGGAGTTAGCAAGCAGGAAGCTTCTAAAAGGGCTGAGGAGCTGCTTAACCTTGTAGGAATTCCTAACGCCCGTCAGAGGCTGAATGAATATCCTCATCAATACTCAGGTGGTATGAGACAGCGCGCCATGATAGCCATGTCCCTTTCCTGTAATCCCTCTCTTCTAATAGATGATGAACCAACAACAGCTCTGGATGTAACCATTCAGATGCAGATTACCGACCTCGTCCAGAAGCTTCAGAATGAAATGGGTATGGCTGTTATCTGGATCACCCACGATCTTGGAGTAGTGGCAAGACTTGTCGAACGGGTGATGGTGATGTATGCAGGATATATAATAGAGAATGCCCGTGTTAAAGATCTTTACGGCAGCACCGGACATCCCTATACAATGGGCCTATTGGAATCTCTTCCCAGACTGGACGAAGGGGAACATATTCGTCTTCGCTCCATTCCCGGACAGCCGCCGGATCAGCTTCATCTTCCGGTTGGGTGTCCCTTTGCTGAGCGTTGTCAGTTTAAAACGGAAAAATGCTTGAAAGAGAATCCTCAGTTGGAGGAATATAGTAATGATCACTGGGTGGCCTGCTGGGAAAAGGATAATATCAAAGGGTAGAACATGAACAATGAAGCACTTATCAAAATAAGAGATCTAAAAAAATATTTCCCAATCACCAAGGGTGTTATTGCCAGAAGACATGTAGGGAACGTGAAAGCTGTTGACGGTATTTCCTTCGATATAAAAAGGGGAGAAACTCTGGGACTTGTAGGTGAAAGCGGCTGTGGAAAATCCACAACAGGCAGAGCGATTCTGAATCTGCATAAACCCACCTCAGGCAGCGTTATCTACAAGGATACCGACCTGGCGCCGCTTTCCAGAAAAAATATGGTGAAATACAGAAAGTCTCTGCAGATAATTTTCCAGGATCCCTATGCATCTCTTAATCCCAGGATGACCATAGGAAATATCATCAGTGAGGCGATGATCTATCATGGAATCGTCTCAAAAGCGGAGAGACAGAAAAGGGTTGAGGAACTGTTGGAACTAGTAGGTCTTCGAACGTACTTTATCAGGCGCTATCCTCATGAGTTTTCCGGCGGACAGCGTCAGCGAATCGGGATTGCCAGAGCCCTGGCTTTGAATCCTGAGTTCATTGTCTGTGATGAACCTATCTCTGCTTTGGATGTATCCATCCAGGCGCAGGTAGTTAATCTTATGGAAGATCTTCAGAAACAGTTTGGTTTGACCTATCTGTTTATTGCTCATGACCTCAGTATGGTCCGCCACATCAGTAACAGGATTGCAGTCATGTACCTTGGTAAAATTGTGGAGCTTGCAGACAAGGAAACACTGTACAAAGAACCGATGCACCCATACACCGAAGCCCTTCTTTCGGCAGTACCGATTCCGGATCCGGCAATTGAGGAGAATCGGGAACGGATTGTTTTGCAGGGGGATGTTCCCAATCCTGCCGATCCGCCTCCGGGATGCAACTTCTCTACCAGATGTCCTAAAGTAATGGATATCTGTAAGGAGAAAGAACCGGAATACAGGGAGATCGTCCCCGGACATTTCTGCGCCTGTCATCTAAACAAGTAGAAATTTAAGTTGATTAACGAAGTGTGATTTTATTGTCAGACCGAATACCATTTGGATTCGGGCTGATTTATTTTCTCATAGGGTGATAACAGGATCCTTTTCCATTTTTTCGAGAAGCTGCAGAGTGAAAAGCTGCTGCCGGGGAAGATGAAAAGCGCTTTTCCAGAAATTCCCCTTTACTGTGCTGGCAACCGTTCCATCGTAATGGAGGTATCCGTACCATTCCCCCTTTTCCCGGTCAGGGAAATGAGAAAATGACCACTGATGAATTTTTTCAAACCACTGCTTGTATCGCTCCTCTCCAGTTAGGTGCCACGCCAGGAGACAGGCATAGATAGCTTCTGTATGGGGCCACCAGAATTTCATATCCCATTCCATCTGTTCCGGTTGATGTCCCCCGCAGTCGATAAAGGAGAGTAAGCCTCCATATTCCTTATCCCACCCTGCTTCCAGGTGCCAATCGAGGACCGGTAGAATGTTGTTAAGCAGTTCAGGATTTTTTCTTTCCATGGCCTCGGTCATTATAAACCATGCAGTTTCTATTGCATGCCCCGGATTGACAGTTCTCCCGGAAGGTGTATCAAGAAATTCACCATTGGGACCTACAGTTTCCAGTAGTATTTCTTTGTCCGGATGGATGAAAAATTTGAAAATTTCGGTTATCTGGGCATCGATTCTGGTCTGATAATCTCCCTCAGGATGGCATGCTCTCAAATTTTGAAGTACAGAAATCAAAATCATTGTTAGAGAATGCCCCCTTGTTTGAACATGAGCTTCAAATTTTGGGATTGTGCCCTCTTTCATCAGCCTATATATGAGATCAAGGACTTTAAGGGCCAGATCAAGAGCTTCTCTGTCTCCCGTGGCCTTATAATATTCGGCAAAGGCAATAACGGCAAAGGTTTCGACAAAGAGGTACCGGCGGCGTCTGACAGGTGTACCTTCCCTGGTCACCTGGAACCATCCGCGGCCTTCCGGGTCGATTATATGATCTTTCAGGAACCTGTAACCAGCCTCTGCCAGCTTCAGCCATTCAGGCTCCCTCTTGTATTCATTATAAATCCTGGCGAAAAGCCATGTCATTCTGCCCTGGACCCATCCGTTTTTATCTGTTGACATTACATTTCCGGCTCTGTCCAGGTAGGTCAAATAGCCGCCGTGCAGGGTGTCGACACATCTGTCTGTCCAAAAGGGCAGTGTGTTTTCAAACAGTTCGCTGTAATAATAATCTTTCAGTTCACTAATTCTATCTTTTACCATTGTTATCCATTCTTATTTCTCATAAACTTGACATCTTGTATACAAGATAATATTATTACATAGGAATATACATGAGTCAAGATAGATCTCAATGATCTAATTATCTTTATATTAAGACTCTATGCTGATTTTTATCTCAGTCAGGAATTATTCTGGTATACGTCAAATAGGAGTAAGCATGAAACCTGAGAACAGAAAGACACTGAGCAGTGCCAAATCAAATGACCTGAGGATGAAATTGCTGAAAGAGAAGGATACAAGGCCCAATATTCTTCTGATTATGACAGATCAGCAGCGGTGGGACACTATTAAAGCTGCCGGCGCGGAGTGGATGAAAACTCCAAATCTGGACCAGCTTGCTGCAGAAGGCTGTTTATTTGAAAACGCATACACAAACAATCCTATCTGCATGCCAGCAAGGCATACTCTTCTAACCGGACTCCCGGGGAGAGAACATGGATATCCGGACAACGACTGGGGCAAGGGGATGAAGAAAAGACTTCCAACCTTTCCCGAACTCCTCTCTGATGCGGGTTATGAAACAAGGACTATCGGAAAGAACCACTTCTATCCTCCCAGGAGACATAACGGTTACCTCAATATGGAGCTGATGCAGGAGGTTCCGGGCTACCGGGAGCAGGATGAATATCTACAGTATCTGAATGAAAATGGTTACGGAAATGTGCTTAATATTCACGGTGTCCGTAATCTTCTCTATATGCTCCCTCAACGTTCCCTACTACCGGAGGAACACCATGGAACATCCTGGGTGGCACAACGGGCTGTAGACTTTGTACAGACTAATAATGGAGAGCATCCCTGGCTGCTGAAACTCGGTTTTATTGCTCCCCATCCCCCTTTTAACGTACCCGATGAGTTTGCGGATCTCTACAAAGGTGTTGAATTTCCGGAGCCCCTTGAAACTCAAACGACCATCTCCCCCCTTGCAGAAGAGAATAAATTACTGGGTGATCTGCCGACGGTCGTCTATGTCCGTAGAATGCGGGAACTCTACTATGCATCTATTACTCATATCGACCATCACCTCGGGTGTATCGTTGAATCACTGAAAGAGACAGGCCAGCTGGATAATACCCTGATCATTTTTACCAGCGATCATGGAGAGATGCTTGGAGATTACGGAACATATCAGAAGTGGCTTCCCTATGATGCCTGCAGCCGTATTCCCATGATCATAAGATTCCCGGAAAAACTAAGACCCGGAACGAGGCGAAATGATTTTGTCGATCTTGCTGATCTTTTTTCAACTATTCTTGATGCGGCAGGAGTTGATTATCCAGCTGATTTCGATCTCCTCGGCGAGAGTCTCTTTGCTGAGAATCCCCTGAAGGACAGATCGAGGCAGTATGTGGAATATTCAGTCGAAAACAGGAGATGGATCTCACTCCGGGATGAGCACTTTAAATTCAACTATTATTTCGGCGGGGGAAGAGAAGAACTTTTTGATCTGGAAAAGGATCCCGGAGAAACTTTGAACCTCCTTGAATCTGAGCCGGAAGAATATGAAGAAGTAAGATCAAGGCTGAAAGCTGAATTAACGATATATGAGCAGCGTTTCGGTCTTGAGGATTCGCTGGAAAACGGTGAACTGGTTATTCGGGAGCCTTATAAACCTAAACCATACAGAAACAGAGTCTTTCCTGTGTTTCAGGAGAAACTTACCAGGGAGTCTGAAAAGGGGAAAATGAATGACTTCATCTGTGAGGTCGCGGATGCAGCCGGTAAGGAAACAGTTGTAAAGTTTGAGGATCTTGATTTAGCAGCCTGGCAGAAGAATGGTGATTTTTCTGATGATGATATTAAAAGGCTGTTTGGGCTGGTGGAAGAAAGCCGAAATAAATGAAATTTGAAATAAACTCTAAAGAGGGGACAGATACTTGATAAAAGCAGAAGTTCTGAGCAAAAACTATGGCCGGCATAAAGCTGTAGATAAGATAAGTTTCCATATTATGAAAGGAGAAATAATAGGATTTCTCGGACCAAACGGAGCAGGTAAATCAACAACAATGAATATGATTACCGGTTATCTTTCACCGTCATCCGGTGTGGTACTGGTGGATGGATACAATGTAAGCGAAAATCCTATAGATGTAAAAAAAGCTATTGGATACCTGCCGGAAATTCCGCCTCTTTATCCCGATATGACGGTATCGGAATATCTGAAATTCGCCGGAGAGCTTAAAAAAGTTAATAAGTCACCTGAATCCGTATAAAAATTCAAAATGAAGCAAAATTCACCCGCTGAAAAAATTTATTCTGGATTAAACAGAAAAAATTCCTCTCAGATGTGATTCATCACTTAATTGTCTCAGAAGTGGTGAGAAATAGCAAGCAATTATGGTCTGCATGCTCTACTAACAATAAACCTCTCCCACTAAAGCAAAACGAGGCAGTATATTTTCAGCAGTAAGAGCTGTTACACAGAGCCAAGTAGATGTTCTTAAAGACCGCATACCAGGGATCATGACACCAGAGTTTTATCATGAATTTACGTGCATGCATGACTACCTTGCAGGAAATTCTGATCAGATCATCAATGACTTTTCGTAATCGTTTGCGTTTCCCCTTGTGGCGGTAGGGCAGATCTTGAGAAAACTGCAACGCTGTTTGTCCTATCAGCCGTAAGGTATTAAAGCCTACCATGGCGATATGCAACAGCAGAGCATTAACGGCCATCTTACCTGATGGGAATCGTTCTACATCCATATCGGTTTTCAGCTCGCTGTGAAATTGTTCGCTGGTCTAAAGAGGCATAAATCCATGAAATTATTTGATACCAAAATAAAACAGGCTTCCTATTCCGTCCTTATGGTCATAATTGTTCTTGCAGTTCTTCTTGTAGTCAACCTGATAGCAGAGACGCTTGATCTGAAATTTGATCTGACCGAAAAAGGTTTATTCAGCCTTTCGGAAGAAACGATATCTATCCTTCACGCCCTTGAGGGTGAAGTGGATATCTATGCATTATATAAACCGGGACGGGAGTCAAAACAGATTGTGGGAGTTCTGGATCAGTATTCAGATTATAAAAGAATTTCTGTCAAAATAATTGATCCGGATAGAATCCTGCTCTTCTTGCACCTTTTCAGACTAATGGTGAAGCCCTTTCAATTGGGTCTTTGATTGTTAAAAGCGGGAACTATTGGAAAGTGATAAAGAAGATTGATCTTTACAATCTAAATTACAGTCAGTCGGGTTCTCAGATTTATGGTCAAAAAGTTGAGCAGCAGATTACCTCTGCAATTGCCTATGTAATGAGCGGCCGAATTCCGAATGTCTATACAATTACCGGACATAATGAATTTTCTCTTGCTCAATCAGGAATTGATATTGAAGTAATAGCTGCCAATTTCAATCTTGAGACACTGGATATTACAACTGCCTCAGGGATTCCCGATGATGCAGACATGCTGCTGTTAATTGGTCCCAAAAGAGATTTTACCGAATATGAAGCAGGAAAACTTGAGGCATATCTGAAAGATGGAGGAAAATTGCTCGCCGCGTTCGGTTACACGGAGAGTAAAATGGAAAATCTGTATTCGGTCTTAAGAATATACGATCTGGAAATAATTAAAGGGCTTGTAATGGAAAGAAATACAAGCAGATTATTGTCTGAATTCAGTGATAATCCCTTTGTTTTTGCTCCATTTATGAAGGAGAATGAGATAACCGATTTCATAGAAAATAGCCAGCTTGATCCGATTTTATCAGCTTCTGTAGGATTCAGGAGAACAGAATCTGAAAAAGGGAACCTTAACTTCAATACAATTCTTGCTTCCTCTGATAATTCATGGTTGCGGATTGATCTCACCAAACAGAATTATTCTTTACTTTCATCAGACATTGCCGGACCTGTTGATGTTGCTGTTTCAATAAACGGAACAGACAGAGATACAGGGGAAGATGTCGGAGCCCGGATTGTTGTGATTGGTAGTGACCTTGCATTTACTCCACTTCCCGGAATTGGAGTCATTCCGGGAAATGTCAAACTGCTTATCGGGTCCCTGTCATGGCTTGATAATAATAAGAGTACGGTTATGGTTCCTTCAAAATCCCTGTTTGATATCCCTTTGCGGATTGATACGAGGACTGCTTTAATATACGGAGGTATTGTCACTCTCTTAATCCCATTAATCATTCTTATAACTGCTCTGGTTGTATATAGAAAGAGGAAAAACCTTTGAAAAAAAGCAGGAAATTATTTTCGGCTATAGCAGTCCTGCTTATCCTCGGAGCCGTACTAATCTACTTAAAATCGGGTAGATATGAAGAAGCATCAGGCCCGGCTAATTTTGATCAGGGTGTAAGTACTGAAAAACCGGGTGAAGAGATTAACACTACTGAAGAACGCGGACCGAAATCTCTCATTAAAATGAATCCTTCCGAAGTGGATTCCATTGAGTTCAGTACTCAGGCAGAGAAGATTATTTTTAATAATGAAGGAGAATCCTGGACTGTCAATAACGGCTTATATAATCGAATTGATACACAAAGGATTAGCTCTGTAATAAGATCTGTATTAAATCTGAGTTCCATGGAAACTGTCAGTTTCACCTCTGAAAACAGAGAACAGTGGGGGATCAGCAGTCAATCGAATAGAGTTTATATTAATGCAGGAGATAAGGTTACAACCATATTATTAGGATCTCTCAATCCTTCTGAAAGTGGTTATTATATACAGATAGATGGAGTAGAAGAGATTTACATTGTTAGAGGCCTGGTTGGAGAATCTCTGAGCCTGACTATTGATGATTTAAGGAACAGGACGCTGCCTGTTATTGATTCAACTCAGATATCAACCATAACAATACTTAATGATTCACTTATAAAAGTTGTTCCCTATCAGAGAATGGATATGTTTTCAGCTAACTTTTACCATTTCATGCTTGAGTCACCATACACAGTCCCTGTTCCTGTTAACAAAGAGAGCCTGACAGAACTTCTGGAAAGTTTGGAAAAACCCCTGGAGATTGTTGATTTTATCGATTCAGGGAATCCTGAAGATTATGGAATAGATGATTCTTCAAAAAAACTATTAATAGTTGAGAGATCCGGAAACAGTTTTGAACTGCTTATCGGGAAAGATTTTGACAGAAACATGGTTTATGGAAAGATGAAAAATGAAGATCAGATCTTTACATTAAATAAGAAGGACCTTCCCTTTCTCCGAACAAGCCCCTTTGATCTTATGGATAGGTTTGCCTGTTTAATCAAAATTGATTCCATAGATGCTTTTTCCATCGCTGAGGATAACTATAAAGTCTTTGGAAAGATTGAAAGAAGCGGTGAATCTACTCTCTATCTATTAAATGGAATAGAAGTGGGGGAAGAGAAATTTAAGTTGCTCTACCAGGATCTCCTTTCAATTTTTATCGAAGGGGAAGTAAGTGGGGAGGTAGTTATGAATGATCCGGCCATAACCATCTCCTTTGAAATGAATAATGCAGAACCTTCCTTGAGCAGAATTCAGTTTTATCCATATAATAAAGAATTTTATGCGGTCAGCCGGAATGAAAATGAAGCTATGTTTATAATCGGACAGTATCAGTTGGAAAATATGATGGAGAAAATAAAAAAGACAGTTCTTTAGTTGTAACAGCTTTTTGCGCTGTAATATAAAAGGTTTTATGGTAAAGAGATAGAATACTGCCTAATAATATTTTACCCCAAGAAATGCAGTCAGAACAGCAATAGAACAATTAAAAGTAAAATATATGAAATATTTACCCAATGCAAAAACCTCCTCAGGCTTTTGCGATGTCTATGGTAACAGCTTGTTTTTGGCTATTTTGCGCCAGTTATTGGTACTTATATTAGATAAGAGCTGCTTTTTAAATTCAAAATGTAATACAGCGCAAAAAGCTCTCCTGAAAAAAAATTGACAAGAGAAAAAAAACAGGTTAAACTTGTATACAACATTGATGTATAGAATTTATTGGCACATTATTACAAAATCAACAGTAGAAAATCCTCTATAGACATGTGTGAATAGATGTATATTATGAAGTAAAAATATCATTTTCACTGGAAACTGAGTGTTGATATAATTAACTTTTATAATATTCTTTCGTTTTTGTAAGTTTACATTTTGTATACAAGATAGGTTATATCAATTTCTAAAAGACTTTATAAAGAGGAGGCTGACTTTGTCTGATAGGCCAAATATCATGATTATATATTGTGACCAGCTTAATGCCCGATGTCTGGGTTTTACCGGAGATAATAAAATTAAAACACCACACCTGGACAGTCTGGCAGAGAAAGCGTACATATTTGAAAATGCATACTGTAATAATCCTATCTGTACTCCCAGCCGGATGAGTTTACTTTCCGGTTTATACCCCTCTACCCATGGCTATTACGGACTATACGGCCAGGAGCCGCCAAATATTACCAGTATGTTCCGATACTTTTCTGATCATGGCTACAGGACTGGAGCTTTGGGAAAGCTGCATACTCCCAGATACTGGGTCGAGAAAGACTCAGATTACGTTTATGATGAATTCCTTGAATTCCCGAAATATCTGGAAGGTGCAGGTTTGTATGAGGATAATGACAATCGCTTCTATGAGGGTGTTGTGACTGGTAAACCTTCCAGGCTGCCTTTTGAGCACAGCTGTGAATCGGCTCTGGCAAAGATGACCCTGCGTTATGTAAATCAGCAGGTTGAAAAGAATGAGAAACCAAAATCAGATGAACCATGGTTTGCCTGGGTCAGTTTTGCCCGGCCCCATCAGCCATATACTCCTTCACAACCATATGCTTCAATGTATCCGCCTGAAGAACTTGATCTTCCACCTGTCAGTGATTCTGAAAAGGGAAAAGTGAAGGATATGCGATCGAAAATTTCTGAAGGTCAGTTAAGAGAGTGTGTTGGTGCATATATGGGATTGATATCTCAGATTGATCACTGCATTGGACAAATTATGGAAGGTCTTAAAGAAAATGGACAACTGGAAAACACCGTTATTGTGTTTACAGCCGATCATGGAGATTTTGCCGGGGAGCATGGGCTTTATTCCAAAAAAGGCGGCATCAGCTATAAGGCCATAACAAGGGTTCCACTCTTTTTTGCAGATTTCAGGAAGCCGGTACATAAAATATCTGATGAAATTATTGAATCAGTCGATGTGTTTCCGACTCTATGTGATATAGCCGGATTGGATATTCTCAATACAATTCAGGGTATATCCTTTTTTGACCATATGAATGGTAAGGCAGAGAATTTGAGAGAAACTGCTCTTACAGAAAATGTACAACGTAAAGCACTGGCTTCAAAAAGATTCCGCTTTATTTCCAATCTCGAAGGGGAGAAAAATGAACTATACGATGCGGTTAATGATCCCTGGGAACTTAATAATCTAATTGATGACCATGAATATAATAATATTGTGGCAGAGATGACAGATACACTCCTTAAAAGGGTATCTCAGGTTAGAAAGCCGTACAATACAATAAATGGTTTCTGGTATAAGCATCATTATGATGATGATGGTAGAATGAACATGAATGTAAATGCTGAGCCCACTGATCAATGGTAAAGAGCCTGAAATTTAATACTCTCGAAAAGGATGCATCTATATAAAGAGTTAGAAATGAATTTATATAAACTTATTATTGTTGATGATGAAGAGATTTCAAGAAAGGGCCTTGCTTCTTTGCTGGACTGGAACAGCATTGGCTTTGAAGTGATTTCGATTTTTTCTGATGGAAAGGAAGCTATTGAATTTTTGAAAATAAATACAATAGATGTAGTTCTTACAGATATCAAAATGAATGACATTTCCGGTATTGAGATGGTCAGATACTTAAGAGAAATGGGGAATGATGTTGAAGTTGTTTTTATCAGTGCCTATAAAGATTTTGAATATGCCAGAAATGCAATAAGGTATAATGTTAAACATTACCTTTTAAAACCTATTCCTCTGAAAGAAATTATCGAATTATTTTTTCAAATAAAATCAGATTTGGATAAAAAATCTTCCACAGATCCACAAGACTATAAAAGGCTGTTACATGAAAAACTTTTGGTTGATTTCATTAGCGGAAAATCTATAGATGGACACCAGGATTTTAACCGGCTGTTAAATAATAAATGTGTATCTATAAAACTTACAATAGAAAATCAAATTGATGACCTTGTATTAAAGGAATGGCTGCGAAAATTACCGGGAATTTTTTCTATTTTTTTTATAGAAGTTGTTGGGAAATTTCATAATCTTGTTGGTGTTTGTAGAACTAAAATGGGAGACTCAATATATAGATCAGATCTTCAAATAGCTGTTAATAATATTAAAAAATATATCACCAGGGAATTTTCAATAACAATTGAATCTGTAAATCTGGATTTTTTTAATAATTTAATAGAATACAATTACTTCCTGAATATGGAAAAATTGAAGTTATTAAAATCCAGGTCAGATCTTTTTCTCGAAGTAAAAAATATTAAAGATAATCTTTTAAAAGCACTCCGTAAATCTGATGAAATTGAGGTGAAGGAATTATTTAGTCAGGTTTTAGATGCTTTAAGGGATGAAATTATTAAAATAAAGAAAGGAATCCTTATTCAGCTTCTATACGAAATAAATATTTACCTGAATTCTTTGAATAAAAATATGAAAGATGTAAGTTTTGATGCTTTTTATTTTGATAAGTTATTTAATATAAGAAAGAGTGAAAATCTTGAGCAGACATGTTTTGAAATTCTTAATAAAATGCTGAGGAATGCACGTGTTATTTATCAGGGTGACGCAGGGATATCTATAAGGAAGGCTATTCAATATATTGAAGATAATATCGAAACCAACTTAACTCTTGAAGAG
>JABMQR010000190.1 GCA_013202335.1 Bacteroidota bacterium | reverse complement strand
CTTTCAAGCTATCCATCAGTTGCTGATATATTTCCAATGCCTTTTGTTCTTTTTCCTTCTCGCTCATAATTTATTATACCAAAGGATTCTCTATCTGTATAGTAAGATCACTTATATATTCGAAAAGAGCCTTAATTTAACATCACAGAAGGATAGCTTCTGGAATGAAACTAAAACGACCAGCACTGCTGTTGACTGCATAACCATTGAAGTTCCCAGAGATCAGAAAATTAATCGGGTTATTTACTGTTCACCTGATATTGATAATGGTGAAGCGAAAGAAATGCCTTTCCAAAAGGTTGCGGGGGTCAGAGGACCATCAATCCAATTTGAGATTCATGACTTGAAAATTTGGGGAGTTGTGGGGATAGAATGATGATACCCTCACGCTGATGAACACTTTTAAAAGCTCTGTTTTTGGCAAATCACATTAATTCACAAAAAAAATAATTATTTCGGGAACCAAATCTCAATCCCGGTCGTCTAATAGATGTCCATGGGTATAACTGTGGTTTTTACATACAAATATCTATAGATATTGTAATATAGCATCGGGTGGTACGCATGGCGGGGAATTGGGGCATAATAAGCAACTGGATGACTCAGTATGGGGATCAGATCACCCGGACAATTACCGGAATGATAGGTGATTCTGATGCAGCACAGGATATTGCTCAGGAAACCTTTATTCGTGCGTATAACAGTCTGGATAACTTTACTCATAAAAGTGCTCCCTATACCTACCTTTACAGAATTGCTTATAACCTGGTTATTGACTATAAACGTGTACAAAGCCGTAAGAAAATTCAGGAAATTCGTGAGCAGCGTTATGATGGAACCTATCTGCTGGATAGCCTTGAAACCATCGATAGTGATTTTATTCCTGAGACAAAAGTTCTGCATAATGAAAAAATTGCAGCAGTCAGGAAGGCGGTGCAATTTTTACCGGCTAAATTTCTGCATCCGACAGCTCTGTACTACCTTGCAGATTTGGGAGTGGCTGAGATTGCTGAAATACTTAATATATCGTCAGGAACCATCAAAAGCAGACTGTACAGGGCACGGAAAAGATTGGAAATATTGCTTAAAGATGTTCAGGACCACCATGATGGGGTGAGTGTGAGGGTGAGAAGATGAGTAAAAAAAGAGAGAAAAAAATAGCTCGACCTGATCAAAATCTGAAGAAGATAATTCAGGACACCTACAGCAACATTCAATTCACGGGTAAGGAAGCTGTTTTCAAATGCATTGAAGAGAATAAAAATCATGAAAATCAAAAAACCTTGATTCCTATTCAGAGAGAAAAGCGAATGAAACGTCAATTTGTTACTGATCTGGTACTAGCTGGATCAGCGGCTGCAGCAGCTGTTGCTTTAGTAATAGTCCTGCAGCTTAATCAAATTTATACTGTTCCGGAAATATCCCAAATTGAGCTTGTGGATTCTGAAGAGCTGATTTTGGCCGGAGATATGCCCTTTGCCTTAATACAGCTTGCTTCAATAGAGGGGTGGGAAATTGAGTAAAATTATCAAACCAATGACACGACGAACCAGATTTGCGCTGCTAATATTGATTTCATTACTACTGACAGTGTCGGTATATGCAGTTATCACAGCCCGAACACCTATTTTGATGAAAAATAAGATTGATAAAGAGCTAGATCAAAAACAGTACCAGACAGCACTGGATCTCTCGATAAAACTCATGCAGCTCTATCCCTCTGCTAAACAGGCACGGGAATCTGCTTACATAATTATTAACCATTATCTTGATAATTCTATTAAAGATATAACTATTGGTGCTGGGTTTTCGTATAGCCATGGTGGTTTCGATGAAGGTTTTGTCATAAAAGAAGAAGACCGGGGCAATCTCTTTAAACTGATGGCATTGGTTGCAGAAGAACAGAGAAATAGCATGTGGACCCAGCATCTGTATAGGGAGTTGGGAGAAACAGCAGTAGGGTTTAAGAAGTATGCTCTTGCAGAGGATTTTTATCAGCTTGCTTTTGACGGCTATCAGGCAGGTGGACATGATTACTGGACAAATGAAATGGCTATAATCCAGATGAGGTATTTCCGAAACAGAGGAGATTTTGATACTGCACATATCTATCTTGATTATCTTCTGGAGCATGCAGATGATGGATTGATGCTGGAAGCAGAAGTGCATGCCTGGAATGGGACTTTCCTTGTTGAGGCAGAGCAATATGAGGAAGGTGCCAAAGAGTTTCTTTTAGCCAAAGAGCTGGTTAATAAATCATTACGAAAAGATAGCGGAGTAGATGAAGGAGCTGTTGCATACTCTGAATATCAACCGGCTTATATTATGGCTGAGCATGGTTTGAGTTATATTGAACTGATTAGAGAAACCAAAGGAAAGGATACAGTTGAGTCAGGAGTGGTTGTAACACTTACCCGTAATGGTCAGCCCGTACAAGGTATAAGGGGGCAATTGCTGGAGGAGCCGGAAGATGTATACAGTTCAATGTCCAGTAGTGAGTATAACACTATCACCTTGAATAGTGAGGTGAGTGATTCAGCAGGGCAGCTGGTTTTTACCTTACTGCCGGTTGGAAAATACGATCTTGTTTTTCATTTTGACCGGCAGGATCTGCTGGGAGTGGGAGCTTTTAAAATACCGGATACGATTAATGTGGAAGCAGGATCTTTACAGAATTATCAAATTGAATTACGCGATAGAGTTACTATAACATCTCCAATTGGGCTGACAAAATTGGCTTATGGAGAAACCTTGCTGGTTACCTGGGATGAGTATCCCGGTGCAGAATCATATAGAATTGATTATGTATATTATACCGATAGGGATAGTGAATTAGGCAGCTCATCGATTGGGTCAACTCTTGGGCAAACTACAGATACCAGTTTTACTGTCGATACTGATTCGATGAAGGATAGAAAACCAATCGGATTTTATAGTGATTCAGATGTGTATCCAGTCTCAATCCTGGGACTATATCATCCCGAATCAAGATCCACTATTAAGGTTTTTGCTTTAGATCATGATGGGAATACACTTAGTGACAGCTACGGTTTACTGTATGATAAAAACTCAAACTATCCATTGTGGATTATTGGATATCCTGAGGATAAAACACTGCTTGTGCCGGGAGATCGATTACTACTGGAAGGAAAGTATGATGAAGCAATAGAAGCCTATCTGGATGAGGCTGCTAATGGTAATCCACTGGCTCAAAGTAAGGCGAATCATTTAAAAACGGCATTATTAAATCTTGAAGGTTCTCATTGACGAAAACCACTCTTGGGTGTAGGTTTTATGTAGCAATTCGCAAAGGAGTTACACATGGCATTTACCCTCCCTCTGGGCAGCAAAGCCCCCAGCTTCACCCTAAAAGCAACTGACGGAAAAACCTATTCCCTGACAGATTTCAATACAGCCGATTATCTGGTTATCTCATTTACCTGCAACCACTGTCCCTATGTTATTGGGTCGGATGAAAATACCTGCAAAATTGCAGAAGATTTCGCCAGTCGCGGAGTAGTCTTTGCAGCAATCAATTCGAACAGTGCCAACACCCATCCGGATGACGATTTTAACCACATGGTACAGAGAATGAAGCAGCATAATTTCCCATGGATCTATCTCCATGATGAAAGCCAGGAGATTGCAAAAGCATACGGTGCGCTGCGGACACCCCATTTCTATGTCTTCAACAAAAAGCGTGAACTCGTGTATACCGGACGTGCATTGGATAATCCGAAAGATACCGAAAAAGCAGCCACCCATGAGCTGCGCGATGCTCTGGAAGAGCTGACAGCCGGGAAACCGGTGACCGTACCTGCTACCAACCCGTTAGGGTGTAATGTTAAATGGGATGGCATGGATGCACACTGGATGCCGGCCGAGGCATGTGATCTGGTGTAATTTTAAAGCTTCTTTAGAATTAAATTGATGATGAATACAATTACAGGCGAAGCAATACTACCTATAAAAGAATAAATAACTTTATAATTGAATGGCCAAGTTGGTTGTATATCAATAATTTTATAAATTTCTTGAATTGAGTTTATCGTTTCAATATCATTATATTTCAATTTTTGATCTGATGAAAGTATAGTACGTAACCGATTGTTTTCATCTTCAAAGTTTTTGTTAACAATAAATAAAAATTCATCTTTTGACGTTCTCATCCGTTTGTGTGCCGCAACTATTGGAGAAAAAACTAGAATTATAGCACCAATAATAAAAACTACAGTTGCTAAAACATTCATTAGGTTAAAAATTGATTGCTTGAATAAATAAACATTATTATAAAACATTCCAACAATGAATAGGCTGATTATAAATAAAAAGCTGTTAATTTTTATTGCAAATTTACCAATTTCACCAATTCCTCCACATTTATCTGGATGTAAGATTTGGATATTTAATTTAATATTGCTTTGTTTGAAGAAAGATATCATAATTATACAAGTAGCCATTAAACGTACAAATAGTTGCACAATTAATAAATGCAATAATAGCTTCATAGGTGTTGTAAGGAAATGTGTGATTGATATTCTGCCTAAAAATGATGGATTAATCCATGAATTATTGACATTTGGTGCAGATTTGACGAATGTTATAATTTGGATCGATGTAGTAATTATAGCTACTACATATATAGCGATAATAAGTAATTTGTTATTTAGAACATTGTTGCATTTAGTAAAGAAAAAATTATATTTATCTTTATCTTCATGTATTACATTATTTTGGTAAAATTGTAAAAAGATTTTTGAAAAATGTTTATAAATAGTAAAAGAAAAAGCTATAAGAATATAATCAAGAACAAAAATTCCCCATAATCCAAGATCATGCAACATGTCAATTTCCAAATGACTATTTATAAAAATACCCTCAAAAATACTACTGAATATAACAATCATTATTAAAAATGTTAAAACAATATAAGATACAATAATTGACTTTTCTTTCATTAAGTTTATTGCTTTAGAAAAAAACCAGTCTTTTTTTGTAAAATTAATAAATTCAATATTACTATTTAGTGCAAATAGTTGTAAATCTCGATATGATTTTGGTAGTATAATATTATCAGTTTGTTTTGTATTCATAGTTCCTTCAAATCTCTTTAATATTAATATTTCGGTAGTAGTTAAAAAATAAAATATATTTTCCTAATAAATTGATAATTTTTTCTAACGTTATTGTATTAAAGAAATTATATTGTTTAATTTTGTATATTGCAAGTTTATTAAATATAGGTACAAATGTACAAGAATCATTTGAACGTAGAATACAGGAACTAGCAGCAGGTGATTTTTTGCTCTTATTAATATGGTTCTGAAGGATACAGGTTAGGTGGATTTGAATTTTATCAAGAAAAATTGGTTTTTAGTCGGATTAGTACTGCTGCTGGTAATTGGCTTTTTTGCCCCAGAACTGGGCACTTCTATCAGCTTTGGGAAAATGACGACTACTATGTTAATTATCCTGATCTTTCTGATTACGGGATACACAATACCTACAGAGGCGATAAAAGATGGCTTAAAGGATTTTAAACTGCATCTTTTTCTTCAGGTCTTTATTTTTATCCTTGTTCCTATCTATTTTTTTGTTACACTGAAACTTTTTGAGGGCAGCTTTACACCGGAAACCAGGGTCGGGATTATTGCTCTGGCATGCCTTCCTACAACGATCTCCTCCTGTGTGATTTTTACCCAATCTTCAGGTGGAAATACGGTTGGGGCGATGTTTAATGCGGCCCTGGCCAACCTTCTTGGAGTTTTTTTATCACCCCTGCTGCTCACCTTTTTTCTCAGTACTGGCGACCAGGGTTATGTCTCATCAGAAATTGGTTCTGTGATTATGAATATCGGGATAAAGATTCTAATACCCATAATTGTGGGGCAGGTTATACGGCAAATACGAATTCCGGAAAAACAATTCAAAAAACGACTTAAACTGATAACCAATATATCTTTGTTGTTAATCGTATTTATTAACTTTTCCAAATCCGCTGGTGATCCCGATTTCAGACAGATGCTTCCCACCATGGTATTCCCATTCCTCTATTTGGCGGTATCTTTCTTTATTCTACTGGGATTGAGCTACTTTCTTGCCCGTGCTGCTCACTTTTCAAAGAAGAATATTATCACAGTTTTGTATACCGCTCCGCAGAAAACCCTGGCCATGGGGGTTCCTTTGTTAACGACATTCTTTGCTGATTCTCCTGAATTACTGGGTGCTGCACTTCTGCCGCTGCTGTTCTATCATCCATGGCAATTACTGATATCTGGATTTGTGAAAAGTCGGTTATCGGGGAAAAGTCTATAGTGATACGAAGAATGGGGATGAAAACCTTCTAATTACTTTTCATAGCACAATATATGATACAATAAAAACGTCATCTCTTTCGATAAGATCATAATTGCCTATCACGCAATAGTTTACATAAAACGTTTCCCCCATTCTTCGTATCACTAAAAAAATCCTTTCAGTTTGCAATTTTGTTAGTATACTTAACAGAAGTAGTATTGCTGTACGGTCGGAGGACTTATGAACGTATTCAAACAAAAACGTAAACAAGAGAAAAACCCAAGATTCAATGATTGGTGGATACCGGTAGTGGTTGGGGTGCTGTTGTGCATAACTGTTGCTGTACTCTGGTGGATGCTGGAGAATCGGGAACGTGATAATCTTTACAGTAAGGTTTTATTTGAAAGTGAAAAAATCATTACCTCTATTCAGAGTGATATTCGGGCGCGTATACCCGCACTTGAACATATAGTCAGAGAGTGGGAAATGCGGGGAGGGATACCTGAGGATGAGTTTATAAACCATGCCCGCATTTATATAAAAGAATTTCCAGGATTTCAGGCATTGGAATGGGTTGATGAATTCTTCAATGTAAGGTGGGTGATCCCCCTTAGCGGGAATGAGCAGGCTGTTGGACTTAATCTTGCGTTCGAAGATGAACGTCGGAAAACGCTTGAGCAGGCCAAGGAGTTGAAGGAGCCCTCGATGACTCCTCCGATAGATCTGGTGCAGGGTGGAAAAGGTTTTCTAATCTATTTTCCCATTTATGTTAATGAGGAATTTGACGGTTTTCTTTTGTCGGTTATAAAAATAGAGGATTGGTTAAGCTATATTCTGAGTCTGGTTGAAAGTAGTATTGAACAGGAAGAGTACCGGTTTGCCGTCTATTTTGGTGATTCAATAGTCCATAAGCAGGAAGGGATGGATACAGATGCTCAATCCTATTTACAAGTTAAAAGAACCTCCCAGATTATGGGGCATCCATTCTCTGTTGAAATACAACCTACTGAGACCTTTTACAAACACAGCCAATCTAGAGCACCTGAGATAGCCGCTATATTCGGAGTGCTTTTTTCCTTTTTAGTCATTATATTGATTTTCCTCTACCAGAAAGCATCCTCTTTAGCTTTGAGAGCTCAGGAGTCCAGTACAGCCCTTGAAAATGAGAATAAAGAGCGAAAACAGGATCAGAAATCACTCAAGCAGTTATCAACACGGCTTGCCCTTGCAACAAAATCAGGAGGCATTGGGGTTTGGACCTGGGATTTGAAAGATGATGTCCTAATATGGGATGAACGAATGTATGAAATTTTCAATTTGCCAATGGATGTTCAGCTTGTACATGAAGTATGGCGTAATGCCGTACATCCTGATGATATTTCTGTAATTGAGAAGCTCCTTTTCGATGCGATAAAGGGAAAGTCTGTCTATTCTGTGGAGTATAGGATTATTATTAATGATACCATTATCCGGTACATTAAGGCAGCGGCTAGTGTTGAACGAAGTGCTGATCAAACCCCTCTGCGGGTTACCGGTGTTAACTGGGATATAACTGCTCAGAAAGAGGCTGAAGAGAAAATCCACTTTATGGCCAATCATGATGCATTAACCAGTCTCCCCAGCCTTAGACTTGCGAGAGACCGTATCTCAATGTCCCTTAGTAAAGCCCGGCGTACGAAAGCAATAATTGCTATACTATTTATTGATCTCGACGGCTTTAAAGCGGTAAACGATACCTACGGACATAATGCAGGTGATGCCCTTCTTCAAGAGGTTGGCAAGAGGCTGCTGGCTTGTTCGAGAGAATCTGATACAGTGGCTAGAATAGGCGGAGATGAGTTCCTAATGATTCTGGAGGAGATACATGATGAAGAGGATGTTTCTCGATTATCTAAGAAAATTATTCAAACAATCGGACAACCTGTATCCTATGCTAACATACAGCTGCAGATAGGAGTTTGTATTGGGATTGCACTTTTCCCTGGAGATGGCGATGATGATGAGACACTCCTAAAAAAAGCAGATAAGGCTATGTATTCCATAAAAAAAGGGGAAAAGAATGGGTACGCATTTGCTTCAAAAATGGACTGACCTATAGACCTTGAGACAGAGGTCAATCTCTTGAACCAGCTCTTATTCTTCTTTTACTAATAGGTTTTTAGTACGTCTTCCATGCAGGCAATAAATGCATCAATCAAACTGCTGTCAGCAATTAATGGAATTTTCGTTAATGCAGCAGGCGGACAGTTGGCCTTGTATGTTTGAGCGCTGATATCATATCCACGGTTACGTACCTTTTCAGCAAACTCAGCGGCAATTTCAGCTGATTCAAACACAATTGAGGAAAGGTGACGCATTCCCTCAATCTCTTTGATAATAAGGGGATATTTATCAGCCATTCTATTGAGGGACAGCTCAAAATAGTCCCCTAATTCCCGGGTTACTTCCTTATTGGCATGAGCAAAAAGAATTGTTATAAGGTATGCAAGCGAAGCAAGCTCCTCCTGACCATTCGTTACCAGAGCTCCGAACTGATTCAGGTTATCCATTTTTTCTGTTAAGAGTATTTTGGATGCAGCATATTGCCCTCCGGGGAATCCTTTTCCCACAGAGACAAAATCAGGTTTCAAACCATACTCTTTATAGAGGAAAAAATCAGGTGCCCACAGGCAGGATTGAATCTCATCAACGAGTGTGGGAATGTCCCGCTCCTTACAAATGCTGTGTGCCTGCTGAAGATATTCTTTATCCAGTTTTATACCGCCGTAATTCATAAGTACGATCTCATGAAAAAATCCAGCGACCTTATACTTACCCGAATCATTCTCTTCAACTATTTTTTTAAAAGTATCAATATCATTTATCGGGGTGGATTTTATCACATACGCATCAGCCTTTACAAACTTATTATAGAGATCCGGCCAGAGTTCACGCATTGTTTGCGTAAGAATCGTGGTGCCGTGATAATTAGCCTGTCTGCCGCCGTTTAAATCCTCCATCACAATAAAAACCGGAACCTTACCCTTGTATTCGGGTTCAGTGCTCATACCAGGGTCGGAGGTGTAGAAACGCGCAAGCATCATCTTTAAGCCCGCTTCCACAGCCAGACTTCCGGTCTGCAGATTTATTATCTTACTTAATGAATCTGCAGTAAGAGCAGATTCATTTTCTGTTTCATAAGTTCCATTCGCTATCTGGATTAAATCCTCTTCTAAAAGACGTGTGATAAAACCACGGGTATTATTATGTGTAACATTGGAGATCCCAAGCGTTTTAGCATTTTCAATCAGTCTGTATCCGGGAAAATCATGTCCCAGTGGAGCATGATAGTGCTCGCTTTTTGTGATTGCTCTGAGCGTACCGTCCTCTGTGACTTTGTAATAGCCGGTACCTGACAATGGAGACTGACTTGCTGAAAATACCGCATTGAAAGAGGCTGTGGAAGATCCCTGTTGGTCCTCTTCAAATGGTCGGTCAATTACTTTTTTACCTATTGACGGGATCAGCCCGATCAGCCTTTCCTGATGTTCACCTGGAAAAAAATCTACTTTCTCATGTGCAGCAGCAAGGTATGTATCAACTGATTTGCCTTCCAGAAAAGATTTTGCCTGACATACACTTGTGATATACTTTTCTCCCAGTATATCAGCTAATGATAATGAAATATTGACAAAACTATTTGTGAGATTATTCATCCGATCACCCCTTTTCTTATTGGGCTAAAAGATCATTTGACCCATACTTCTACCAATATTATCTAAAAAAAGCTACATGTCAAGCATAAAATGGCGGAAATGAGCAAAAAATGCTTAAAATAAAATAATATGAATTAAATAATGGCGTAATACTGCCTGTAAAGGAGTAGATGTGTTGATAAATGATTATTAGTGGCAGAAACAATCAAAAAATGATCGAATTGACAAAATAAATATTGACAACCGGGTTATACAATGCTAATTTTGATCATAGTGTTATACATTTAATCTTAGGAGGATTATATGAAAAAATTGTTAGTTTTATGCTTACTAATAGCTTTGACCATGACAGTCTGGGCTGGAGGAGATCAGGAAGAGGCTGGTCCGGTTTCATTACGCGTTATGTCACCTGCCAGTGATTTTACCGATGAATGGATTGAAGCCTGGAATTCCGCTAACCCGGATATCCAGCTCGTTCGTGAAGATCAGGATCAGACTAAGTGGATAGCTGATTACATTGCTGGTTCATCACCGGATATAATCAATCTGGGAAGTGGAGCAGAGATTCCCTATTTTGCAAAACGCGGGATGCTTTTGGATTTGACCGACTACTTTGAAGCCAGCGATAAGCTTAATGGCGATATCGATGTAGAAGGATCAGGTGCCTACAATTTCGAAGGCAGCTGGTATGGACTGCCAAAAGACTACAATAACGTAACAGCAATTACCTACAACAAAGAAATTTTTGATAGAGCTGGATTAGCTTATCCCAGTGCAACAGAACCCATGACTTATGATGAGTTTTATGATCTGTCAGCAAAACTGGGTAAAGTTGACGATAAAATATTGGGTACAGAAGTTCATGGTGCATGGTTTCTTTTTATCGCCAGTGATATGGCTTATATGATTGGAAAAACACTGCATAATGCAGATCAGACCCAAATGAATAATGACCCTGCAGTAAGAGATATCTGGAAATACTTTCTGAGATTACGGAAAGAAGGAATATCCAGCAACCCTGAAAATCCATTAAGTGGTTGGGCCGGAAGTGCATTCCAGGCTGGAAGCATTGGTATGGTACAGCTGGGTTACTGGTATGGTGCTTCCTGTGCAGGTGTAGAGGGATATCAAGATATGTATGGCTGGGCTCCGGCTCCTGTTATGAAAAAAGGTGGAATGCGGGTTACAAACAGTCTTGGAGCAACGGGATTTATCATCAGTTCTCAGACAAAACATCCGGATCAGGCATTTGCTGTATTCGAATGGTATATGGCCGATGAACCTGGTGTGGAAAGAGCTGAAACCGGATGGGGAATACCTCCTCTTAAATCATTACAACCGCTGCTTCCCTATGTTACTGAGTTTGACAAATCCAGAAAAGATATAGCACTGGAAGAGGTTAAATATATGAAACCTCCTCAAACATCATGGTATGCAAGAAACAGCGTTTATTCCAGCTATTGGAGTGAAGCTGAAAGAGCATATTTGAATGATGAAGTATCTATCGATGGAGCGATTGATATGTTTTTCGCAGGTATGAACGAATCCCTCGCTCTCGGAAAAGAGGAAATCGGCGAATAGTCAAAACCGCCTAAATAACTCATTTACCCCTTACGGGGACTAAAAAGACTATGTTATAATTCAGTACCCTGTACTTTGCAGGGTACTGTATAATGATAAAAAGAAAAGCCAGAGGTGGAGAGAATGGGTAAATCCGGGAATTTGATTAAACGCGAAAAACGTAAATCATTTTATATCTTTATGATGCTCTGGATTATTGGTTTTGCAGTATTCCAGCTGATACCAATTTTATGGGGTTTTAAAGTAAGCCTGACCAACCAAATGGCATTTTCGGTTAAGGTAAAATACGTTGGATTTAATAACTATGTTTTGGCATTGAAGGATCCGGCAGTATACTATGCAATCTATACCACACTTTTATATGCATTTTTAAATACCGCAATACAGGTCTCTTTAGGACTGCTGCTGGCACTGCTGGTTGATCAAAAAATGAAAGGTCAGGGGTTTTTCCGGGTTATGTTTTACCTGCCGTATGTTATCCCGATCGTAGCAACAGGTTGGATAATGCGGATATTTTTTGATAAAAATGTGGGTACATTAAATCTTCTGCTCTTGAATTTGGGTTTGATTAAAGATGGAATCAGCTGGATGGGTGAGTATGGAATGTTTACTATTCTTACCGCAGGATTTTGGCGTGTTGGCTGGAGTATGCTTATATTTATAGGTGGTCTCGCAACAATTCCAGGAGATTTATATGATGCCGCCTCAGTTGATGGAGCAAGTTACCTGAAACGTTTCCAGGTTGTAACACTCCCTTTTCTCAGCCCTTTCATTGCTTTCCAGCTGGTGGTCAGCTTTATTTATGGAATGCAGGTCTTTATCCTGCCGTATATTCTCAACCCAACACCTATCAGGGGTGCACAAGTCACAATGCAAACTCCTCCCAAAGAGACCTTCTTTATTCTTTCAAAAGGATATGACCTCATTTTCAATAGAGGCAGGCTTGCCTACGGTTTTGCGGTGCTATGGATCACATTCATTATAGTTCTGATCTTCAGCCTGATATACACCTACCTGGTAAAAAAGGCAACCTATTCAGAGATGGAGAATTAAATGAGCTATAAAACCAATAGAATGTTAATTCAAGCAGTTAAATATCTCGTGGTAATTTTTATTCTGGTGATGTTTTTTCTCCCTATTTTAAGCATGCTGAGTGTGTCCTTAAAAACTGAGGGAGAAATTTTCAAACAGTCACCTAAGTTGTTTCCGGATAAACTTCATTTCCAGAACTATATTAATGCTTTTACCAGAATTAACTATCTCAGATACATCTATAATTCACTTCTGGTTGCGTTGATGTACACGGTCGCCTGTACTTTATCCAGCGGGATGGCCGGGTATGCTTTAGCAAGATTTCATGTCAGGGAAAACGGAATATTTTTTACTATTGTTCTATCATCAATTATGATTCCGGTCGTGATTACGCTTATTCCTTTCTATCTTTTAGTAAAGAATATGGGTTTAACTGATAAACATGTTCTCTGGCTGCTGTACGGATTAGGTGGAGCACCCTTTATGATCTACCTCTATCGGCAGTTTTTCTCGACAATACCTGCCTCTTTTGAGGAATCAGCACGAATTGACGGAGCCGGAAGATTTAGAATATTTTTTGGTATAATGCTGCCGCTCGTAAATTCCGGAACCGTTATTACTGCAATATTTGCCTTTCAGTTTACCTGGCAGAACTATATTATGCCGGCACTCTTTCTCAGTTCCCTGAAAACTACTTTAGCGGTAAAACTGAATGGAGCCTATGTTGATATTCAGCAAAATATCCTGTTAGGGGAGCTTATGGCAGGTATATTCTACTATATTGCCATACCGGTTATCGTGTTTTTCATATTCCAGCGCCAGATAATGCGTGGAATGCTGGCCGGCGGTATAAAGGGATAAATTTCTAAATCGTATCAAAAAATCTATCTCTATACTGCAATAATCCAGGACATATAAAGAGGATACTAGTTATGTCAGATAGCAAAAAAGTGATCGATCTCTATCTCCGGCGAAAAGAGGAACGGGAAGTAAAGCTTAAGGATTTTTTTGATCCCGGGGGCAGCACAAAATTTCTCATCATTCCCCGGATGACTCATGCACTCTATACAGGGTGTGATTCGCTGGAAATGATTTACAGAAATAATGTAGATTATCTGGAACGTCAGCTCTCAATTGATTATTGTGATGATCTGCCCTACCTGGAACCCTGGATTGGCAGCGGGGTGTATGCCCATGCTTACGGGGCAAAATATCTGTGGGGTGAGGGAAAAGCTCCCGACACCATTCACCGGTATGAAACGATTGATGAGGTGAAGGGACTTGCATACCCCGATTATCGGAAATCATCGATCATGCAGATGGTTCTTGATTCGATTGATATACTGAAAGAACGCACGAATGGCAGGATTCCTATTTCACTCACCGATACCCAATCTCCGCAGGATACTGCTACGCTCATCATGGATACTACAGAATTTCTCATTGGTATGTATACCGATCCGGAGACTATCCATGAATTGCTGGATAATGTAACGAAACTGAAAATCGAATTTTCTCATGTGCAGATTGACCATATTGGAAGGGATTTGCTGGCATCACCCGGTCATGGATTTGCAGGGATGCCGTTTCTCGCCGGTATAGGTGTATCAGATGATGATATGGTATTCTCCTCTCCTGATTTTAACGAACAATTTTCGTTTCCCTATATAAATAAATTATCAGATGAATTCGGCGGAATAGCTCTGCACTCCTGCGGTAACTGGGTAAAAAGCATGCCGCGTCTTAAAAGTCTTAACAATCTTAAGATGATTGATTTTGCCATTCCGGGCAATCTTACTGATTCCAATCCAAATTCCTGCACGGAAGTAAAGGCAGCTTTACATGGGATTGACTGCATTCTGAAAGTTCGCCCGGGAGATGATATTGATTTGACAATCCGGGATCTTCAGGAGCTTTGCGGTGCAGATAATGGGGACGGAGGAAGGAAAAAGATTATAGTAGAATATCCATACTCGGGAGATGACTATGTAGAGGATTTCAAAGTTATCGAGGAAACCTTAAATAATTTGTACCACTAGCAGATCGATACTGTTTGGTTTAAAATATGTAGTGTTCACAAGCGTGGATATAGATAAATAAATGTCTGGAAAATAAGTATTATTGAATTTCAAAACTATAGTAGTCGTATTTAAGAGTGCTGTAGTGATTCTTGATTGTTAAGAAATGTTTAT
>JABMQR010000189.1 GCA_013202335.1 Bacteroidota bacterium | reverse complement strand
GGACTGCAGGGATGGAGAATTCAATATGAAGATCGAACATTTGTCCTCAAACATGTCGGTGTCCACAATTTGCTCGATGCTTTAGCAGCAATTACTGTTGCCAGAGATTTAGGTGCAGAACCAAAGCATATTGCAGATGGTCTTGAATCACTCGAGCCGCTTTCAGGAAGAAGCCGGGTAATAAATGGAAAAATTACCATAATTGAAGATAGCTATAACTCAAATTTAGATTCTGCATCAAGAATTATTGATTATGTAAAAACATTGCGTTGGGAAGGACGGAAAACGGTAGTTCTTGGTTCGATGAAGGAATTAGGCAGTACTTCAGGGAGAGCCCACAAAGCAATTGGAAGAAAAGTTAAGAGTCTGGCACCCTCTGCTGCATTTTTATTCGGCAGTGAGATGGAATCAGCTTACAATTTGTTAATAAAAGAAAATTATACTAAGAAACTGATCTATACAGACTGCTATGAAGAGTTGGAATCTGAAGTAACGACCTATACACATGATGGTGATTTGCTCTTATTAAAGGGATCACGATCTATGGAGATGGAACGGCTGCTGGCACCACTAACTATGGTTTCTTAATAAAGGAGGTAACTGCCAAATGTATTACTTATTTATGGTAAACATGGCAAAGCTGCCTCTTTTACGCGCCATGGGGGGAGTTGCTGCAGCACTTATTTTTGCATTACTGTTAGGTTCTCCTTTTATAAAATATTTTCAAAAAAAAGAATTAGGACAGGAAATTCGACCTGAAGGTCCTTCCAAACACTTCTCAAAGCAAGGAACTCCCACTATGGGAGGTCTTTTTCTCTTTTTGGCCTTGTGTTGTGCAACTTTATTGTTGGTTGATTTTTTGCAGCCGCAGGTGATTGCCGTTAGTCTGGCACTTATCCTTTTAGGAGGTGTGGGATTTCTGGATGATTATTTAAAACTGCGAAGAAAACAATCTGAAGGTTTGTCAGCAAAGGGGAAACTGCTGCTTCAATTCTTGTCAGCATGTGCTGTACTTATCTACATACGAACTTTTTCCGGGTCGGAAACCACCATGTTGTTCGTTCCCTGGAACAGCAGATCCTTTATCGATTTGGGCTTTTGGTACTATCCTCTGGGTGTATTGTTTATCATGTTTTTTGCTAATTCAGTAAATCTGGCAGATGGTTTAGATGGACTTGCTGGTGGCCTTGTGATAATTATTCTTCTGCTGATATCCGGTGTAGTTGTTTTAGGTATCTATTCACCTGGTCTGGCTGCATATCAGCAGCGGGTGGAGACTGCGCTTTTTTTAATGATTCTGGTTGGAGCAGTACTGGGTTTTTTGCGTTTCAATTTAAATCCTGCCAGGGTTTTTATGGGTGATGTAGGAAGTCAGGGACTAGGCGGGGCGATTGCAGTAGCTGCAATAGTTCTGCACATGGAACTGCTGGTAATAGTTGCAGGTGCAGTGTTTTTAGTTGAGACAATGTCCGTCATTCTTCAGGTTATTTCATTTAAGGTTTTTGGCAGAAGAATTTTTCGTATGGCTCCGCTTCATCATCATTTTGAACAAGGCGGGGCAGGGGAAAAATCAATAGTGTTTGTTTTTTGGATTGCCGGTGTGTTAAGTGCAGGTTGTGCGGCAATGATATGTTTTATTGCCTTGTAATTAATTTATTAAAGGAGAGCATACAGTTTGCTTCATTTTAAAAAGCAGGCTGTACTGAGGAAATGATAAAAGAGCAGGAGACGAGAAAAAATACATCAATATCACTATTTTATTTATTAATCCTTGTTTTGATTATGCTCGTAGGTTTAGGTTTGTCGGCATTGTTATCGGCTTCATATGACAAATCAATGCGGTTGGGTCTGAAACCGGATTATTTTTTTACAAAACAGCTGGTGTATGCAGTTGGTGGAATTGCGGCCGGTTGTATTGCTTTTTTCCTGCCTAAAAAGTTTTTGCGCTTTGTTACTCCTATTCTTGTTCTGGGAAGTTTAGCTCTTATGCTTTTAACGCTATTTACCAGCTTTGGGGAGACACGCTTAGGAGCAAGACGGTGGATTCAGCTTGGACCTATAGGTTTCCAACCTTCAGAATTGGTTAAAATATCTGCGATATTTTTTCTGGCAAACTACTTCGATAAACATCATTATAAATTAAAGTTCTTTACAGCAAATATTTACCCTGCAGCAGTTATACTTGTTTTTGCAGGACTCATTCTCCTGCAGCGCGATTTTTCTACAGCGCTTATATTTATGGCTATTTGCTTTTTTCTTTTCATAGCTGCCGGTACCAGATTTTCCTATCTTTTCTACATGCTTTCGCTTGTTGGTATTCCTGGATTATTGATACTCCTTACTGAAACATACCGATTAAAGCGTGTCATAGGATTTCTTTTTAAGGATATAGATCCTTCTGGACTAAATTATCAGGTGAATGCATCGCTTGCAGCAATAAAATCAGGTGGTTTAACCGGGAAAGGTTTAGGAAATGGCATATATAAACTTGGCCGATTGCCAGAAGTCCAGTCGGATTTTATTTTTGCCTCTTTTGTTGAAGAAAACGGGTTCTTTGGTGGATCCTTTGTTATAATTCTATTTGGTCTTTTGGCATATGCAGGATATAAGGGATCAATCAGGTTGAGAGAATCTGATCCCTATTTGTTTTTTTTAGGATTTGGGATTACCAGTATTCTCATCTGGCAAGCTTTGCTGAATATTGGAGTGGTAACTGGAATTGTACCTCCCACTGGAATTCCGCTCCCATTTTTTTCACAAGGTGGAACCAGTTTACTGGCTAACCTTGGTATGAGTGGATTGCTTTGTAAAGTGATTTATCGTGCTGAATTACAGAATCTGGAAAGGGGAAATACGCTCATTTCACAAAACACATCTTATCAGGAGGTGTTGTATGAGTAATATTTTCCTTTTTGGCAGAAAACACAAGCCAAAGGATATAAAACGGAAACCAGTTCAATTGTTGATGAATATAGTGCTTGGTTTGATTATATTGGCAGGGATTATGTATGTCGTCTTTGAGTTTGTGATTAAACCTAATATTGTTATTGATGAAGTAATAATAAGTTTTGAGGAAACAAGTGTACCCATTTCTGATGAAATTTATACTCTCGCTGATAATCTACAGGGAATCTCATTCTCTGATGCTGCCCCAAGATCGTTGGAAGCTGCTTTTTCAGGTTTAGATGAGATACTGGATGCGGAAATTACCAGATCATTATCAGGCAGATTGAGCATTATCCTCTCTCCAAGAATTCCTGTCTGTATTGTAAAAACAATGGGCACATTTTCAAAAGAGGTAATTGAGTATCGACCTGTTGATGCTGAAGGGGAGTTGTATGCTGCCTCAGAGAAATATATTAATTATTTTCGTATGGTTGTTCCTGTTATAGAAATTACTTCGGCAGAAGTCCTGCCTGGGCTCTGGGATAAAGTTCCCGATAAACTACTTGAGACAGCATATTTACTATTAAGTCTTCAAGAGATGGATATAGATGTATTTAACTTGATAACTAAGGTAAAATACGATAATAATAGTAGTCATAATAATGCATCAGCATTCTTACATATCTCAGAATCTGAAATTGAATTCCAATTGTCGCAAGACTTGGAACTTCAGCCATTTTATGACAGTATTAAATCAGTTGTAGAAATTGCTGGATCATGGGAAAAAGAATTTGTCCGGATTGCTGTACATAATGATGCAGCAATATGCCGGTTGTAGAAAGGGATGTCGAATATGCCTGTT
>JABMQR010000188.1 GCA_013202335.1 Bacteroidota bacterium | reverse complement strand
CGTCTCCCGTCTCCCGTCTCCCGTCTCCCGTCTCCCGTCTCCCGTCTCCCGTCTCCCGTCTCCCGTCTCCCGTCTCCCGTCTCCCGTCTCCCGTCTCCCGTCTCCCGTCTCTCTCCCACCCTATTGATAGTTTGAATAATTTATAGTATATTTGAATAATATTGAATACAGGGGGATCCTATGGCTAAAACCGTCACCATGAGAATAGATGATGTTACGTATCAACTGATAAAACTGGCTGCTGCCGGTGAAAGAAGAACTATCTCAAATTTTATTGAATATGCAACCATAGCGTACCTTACTGAAGACAGTTTTGTTTCCGATACAGAGATGGAGGAGATCCTGGAAGATGAAAAACTGCTAAAAAGCATTGTTGCAGGAAATGAAGAAATACAAGCCGGGAAGTACCGTGTAATTGGATAAGTTCAAAATTGCTGAAACAGAAAGCTATGTAAAAAAGATCGAATCACCTGCATATAATAAACTCTATAAAAAGATTTCCACGTATGTTTATCCACTATTGCTAAGAAATCCCTATTACGGACCCAATATAAAAAGACTAAAAGGTCAATATTCTGATTATTATAGATATCGAATAGGTGATTACCGGCTATTGTATACCATCAAAAATGAGAAAATCATGATTTTCATCATCGACATTTCCCACAGGAAAAATGCATACGATTAATCCATCTTTCGGCCTCGATTTTCCGTCTGCCGTCTACTTCCTCCAGCCTCCGGTTTTCGGCTTCCTTCAGCCGCAGGCTGGCTCTGTTTCCTGCAGTTGCAAAGCAACTGCCAAGACAAGTAATCTTGTCAAGGCTCCCGCCTCCATCCTCCGGGCAGTTGCTTTGCAACTGCCCGGAGGCGTGAGTGGACCAGATTATCAGGTCTGGACAAGGGTACTTGTCTTGGTAGGGGCGCGAAGCGGTCTTTTTCCGTAGTGAACAGTTCCCTGTTCCCTACGGAAAAAGACGGAACCCCCGCATAGCCCGACCTGGATGCAGTTGTGATAACAACTGCCTGGAACAAGCGTCAGCTTGTTCCAGGGCACGCCCAAAAACCTCTCCTTTCCAACTTTCCCCTAACCAACTTACCAACTTCATCTGCTAAATCATGCTTGTCTTTCTGGAATATATGTAGCATATTCTTACCAGTAAGATTGAAGAAAAAGGAGCGTTTACATGCAAATTTTATCAACAGCCAGAATGTCTTCCAAAGGACAAGTTGTGATTCCTGAGGAAATAAGAAACAAACTCGGCCTCACTACCGGATCCAGATTTATCGTTGTTGGTGATGATGATGTTATTATTATGAAGACAATCGTCCAACCCTCAATGCGGGATTTTGACACCCTTATCAACAAAGCCCGGCAGCAAGCTAAGTCAGTGCAGATGACGAAATCTGATATATCCAGAGCTATCGATGAGGTCAGAGAAAAGAAGTGAAACTAATTCTACTCTACTCTTCATCACTTCTCTGGCTGGTAAGTTCTTCATCTATCCAGTCTTCTTCAACATACTGCATCCCGTTTCTCCCCTCAACTTTCCGATTTGGACCTGATGAATAGGATTTGCAATTCAATGGACCATAACAAAACGTCTCAAAACGATACTTCCTCCTGTCCGGATTCCATTGGTCTATGATAATCTCTACCGGCATTCGGCACCCCCACATACAGGTATAACAGGTAGTTGTATACGTTCTGGCAGAGAGCCGTCTATGCCCTCTTTCTCTATAGATCTCGAGTTCCGGAGGTATTAATCTCCAGGGGGGAGAAGATTGCTGCTGTGTGCTGCTGTTTTCATCAGTCAGATTTGCATCAGGTTCTCTTTTTGTAAGTTTTGAAACTTTATAATATTCTATCGGCTCCTTCCTTTGATCGATCACCGGTAAACCGTTCCCTGATATGGCATCTCCTGCTTTAAATTGATGTTTTGCCTGGGCAGCTTTTCCAATCCCCACAGAAAACAGTTTCTCTTCCCCGCCAATTCGGCCATTGATACGTACTGCATACCCAAGATAGCTGTGAGACGATTCATCAAATGAACGCAACAATCTGATTCTTGGTTGTATTGAAATTATCATTCCACTAAAGGGGACGGAAATCATATACTGGTTCTCCTTTCTCTCTTTTTGCCTGCTGGGAAGGAAGTAAAATTGAGTAAAAGGGACCAGGTACCTTTTACTTGAATCTTTCACATAATTTCAATGCTGATACCAAGTTTCCTGGCTGCTGCCGCAAAACTAACATCAGCAGTAACAAGAATCAATTGATTGGAGAAAGCAACAGCCAGATGCAGGGCATCTAAAGTACGCAAAGGAGTTTCCAGTTTACCAATCCATTCACGGGCAAGGTCATATTCTCTCTGCATGATCGGATACATCTCAAAAAGACGGCTCTTTACATGAACCTGAAACCGGGAAAAAACCTGTAATCCATCTTCATACGATATCTCGTTCATACGGGTGCGCCGGGATACGGCAGAACTGAACTCAACCTCAGTTAATGAACTAAGTGCTGTTTTCCCCTTGGCGCTCACAAATTTCTGAATTTTTTCGCTTTTGGGTTCTGGAATATATAATGCAACGAGAACACTTGTGTCGAGGTATAACATCAATAACGTTCCTCGTTGCGCATCTCAATAACTACTTGACTCGTCGGTGTCCCTTTTACCTTGATTGAATTGCGAAACTCGGTCATATCAGGAAATCCTTCACATTCAACCAATTCAGGTGGACCAAGACGGGCAACTTCCTGTCCCCGCCGGGTAATAGAAACCACAGCACCATGTTCCGACTCATCCAGCAATCTGCTGAAAATTTTCCGTGCTTCACGAGCAGTAACTGTATGCATAACTATACCTCCAATGTGTATACTGTAAATGTATACATTGGCAATCATTTTGTCAAGAAAAACGGGGACCCGGACAAGTACCCTTGTCCGGGCAGTTGCTTTGCAACTGCTGGAGGCCGAATACCGGAGGCGGGAGGCCGGAGACAGGAAGATAAGAGAAGGAGGCTGGACCAGATTATCAGGTCTGGAAAATGTTACTTGGACGAGGGTACTCGTCTTGGCATTTGCCTTGCAAATGCTGATTGTTGAAGAAGCGTGAAGATTAACTCTTCCCCATGACTATACCAAAGATAATTCAGTTCGCGAGATGCACCTTCCTTGATTAGGTGGAATTGGTTGATTGTATTAGAAAGGTTGAATTTCCTTCTTTCTGCATAAGAAAGCATAACAAACATATTAATCCTACCTGAAACAAGGGCTTTTTCTACCACTTTTTCTGCTTCAAAAGTTTCCATGATTTTATATTTTCTATTTTCCATTTATCAAGTATTATGTGTGTTTTACTTGACTTATATTCAATTAATTATTATTCTTTAGAAGACAAACAAACCACTGGTATAATGAAATGAAAACAGCAAAGAAAATTGAAAAAAAAATAAACCGTATACAAGTCGGAACCATATTTAAGTATCAACAACTGAATATAACATCCAGTGAATATAGTGCTGCTGCAAAAGCAATTGAAAGACTTATCGCAAAAAAGGTTATAAAAAGAGTCTCTACTGGATTATTTTACAAACCAAATAAAACAATATTTGGCGAATTGCGCCCACGAGAAGAAGAAATAATAAAGTCTTATCTGTTTGAGCAAAATAAAAGAATTGCATATATTACCGGTACATCCCTCTATAATCGTATGGGTCTAACCACTCAGGTTCCAAATACTATCAAACTGGCGTGCAGGAGTAAGCGGATTACTATAAATATAGAAAATATCCAGGGAAAACCGGTAAAAAGCTATGTAGACGTAACCAATGAAAATTTCTTTTTGCTTGAACTCCTGGATGTGCTTAAAGATTTTACAAAAATCCCTGATCTCGACAAAAAATCAGCCATAATCTACCTGTTGAACAGATTAAAAGACCTGACTGAATTAGAAACAGTGCTAATTATCAAGATTGCACTTAATTATCCACCCCGTACACGCGCCTTTCTTGGTGCCTTATTTGATCAGATTAACAATAAACAGTGTATTGCAGCCTGCAGAAAAAGCTTAAATCCACTAACAAGTTATGTTTTGGGAATTAACAAAGAAATGTTATTAACAGCACAAAATTGGAATATTACATGAAACTTCATGAAAACAGAGAACTCTTTGAAGAAGCCATACTGGCTGCGTCACAATCTTTAAATATTCTTGAAATTTACATCGAAAAGGATTATTGGGTGACATTGGCTTTATACGAGATATTTCATTCGAACATGGCTTCTGATGCTGTATTTAAAGGAGGCACAGCTCTTTCTAAATGTCACAAACTTATAGATAGATTTTCAGAAGATGTTGATATAGTTGTCGTAAGAAACAAAGGAGAAAGCGATAGTCAGCTAACAAAAAAAATTCGTTCTATAAGTAAAATTGTAGAAGCTGTTATACCTGAAATCACCATAAAAGGTCTGACAAATAAAAAAGGGAATATCAGGAAAACAGTTCATCAATATACTAAAATCTACAATGGTTCCTTTAGGCAAGTACGAGAACATATTATTTTAGAAGCTTCATGGCTGGGCAATTTTGAACCATATACAACTGAAAAAGTGAGTTGCTATATAGCAAACATGATGCAGAACACCGGACAAAACAATTTGACGGACAAATACAATTTACAACCTTTTCCCGTACAGGTATTAAGCAAAGAAAGGACTCTATGCGAAAAAATTATGAGTATAGTCCGCTTCTCTCTGCAAGAAAATCCCTATGACAATCTTGCCAATAAAATACGCCATATCTATGATATTCATATGCTGTTAAGAGATGATGAAACAGCAATATTCTTTGAGAGCTCTCAATTTAACGAAATGTTACAGCAGGTCGGAAAGGACGATTTCGCTAGTTATAAAAGTAACAACAGGTGGCTTTTAGAACATCCCGTTAAAGTTATTATATTTGACAAACCAGTTGATACTTGGGATAAAATAAAAACAACCTACCGAACACTTTTTAAAGAAATAGTGATTGGGGAACTTCCAGCTGAAACTGATATCATAAGCACTTTGAAAAGAGTAGCTAAACGACTTAAAACTGTTGAATGGAAAATTCTTACTGATTGAAAAAGCAAAAAAAGACATGAGAAGGAGGACCCGGACAAGTACCCTTGTCCCGGCAGTTGCTCTGCAACTGCCGGAGGCGGGAGACAGGAAGATAAGAGAGGGAGGCTGGATCAGATTATCAGGTCTGATAACCTAACCGGTACTCTTGTCCCGCCTCACCGTCATGTTCATGATTACAACTTATGCCAGAGTTCCTTCTTCATCAACTCATATACGTTGTAGACAATCGGACATACCAAACAATTTTCGAAAATCATGTTCATGCTAAAAACCCGACCCGTTTTATGTAGATGAGGATAGGATCGGCAATCGTTAGGCCGTGAAGCGTACACGGTACAGAGATTGTCTTTCAGGAGCGGACAGGGAAGCGTTTTAAAAACAAACCTGACACTTTTTCCCTCTTTATCAAACTTCTCATCTTCGTCAGCATCTTCAACAAGATATCTATCACAGAAAGCACTAGAGGAAAGGCCCAAATGCGCTGCCATTGCCTCAATCTCATCAAAACTGAGACAGGGCGACACCTTACTACAGCAATTTGCACATCTTGTACAGTCAATCTCTTTTGATACGACCTGGTAGTAACGATGAAAATATGCATCAATCTCTTCACTTGATACATCACACCACCCCTTAAGATAGCAGCGGAATTCCCAATTTTCATCCTCTTTCTGTGCAGCTAAAGCCGCTACCCTTTTCCTGGAAACTTCAAACTTCATGAAACAGCCCTCTTTAGGCGAATTGCCTTGTTCAGCTTTGCAATAAAACTCCGCTTTGCCGCATTACGCTTCCGTAGAGACAGCAGGCGTTTGGCGTATTCTCCCCGGTTATCATCATATTCATCACGTTCAGCAAGCTCGCCGAGATCCATGAGCAGCATGACCGCTTTGTCATAGGATTTCGATTTCATCGACGCCACCAGGTGTTCAACATTATCCCAAATCTCGGGCTGGCGGACAGAAAGGGCGTTGAGGTATTTTGTTCGTGCCGCAGCCTCAGCTGCCTTCTTTTTCCGCTGAGCTTCTTCAGCCTTGCGCGTCTGTTCCAGTTCATGCAGCTCCTGAAGTTTTTCAGCACGGGCTCTGATTTGGCCAAGCGTTCGCCGGAACCGATTTTTACCGCCGACATCTTGATGCTTTTCAGCCATAAAACGGGAAATAAGAGCCGCTGAGACCTGAACCTGCTCTCCTTGTGTAACCCTTAGCAGGAGATCATCCTTCTCTTCAACTGAGAGTTCAGCTATCCATCCGGCAATATCTGTCCGGTCAGACTCTTCCACCGGGCTGCTGCCCTCAGCCGCTGCCTGAAGAAGATGTCTGTCGATTTGCAGAAACCCTGCCAATACCTGAAGCGAGGCAGAAAGATTCCCGAGACCGGGCGGTACCGCGGGTTCCTCATCATCATCCTCAACCTCCCCTCTTTCAACACAGAGAAGCCAGGACAGATACCATAAGCGCATATCACCATGAAGCAATTCGTTGCGAACTCCCGCGAGCGAAGCCATCCAACTACTGCCATCATCCCAGTCGCCGTCATATCCCCAAAATTCACCGCCATCCAATTCCAGCCAGAGGTCAATTATCAGATATTCACGTTCGCCCACAGTTACCGTATGTATATCCTTGCTGTTTTTGTATTCAGTGAGCGTTTCCAGCGGTATCGCTTCCCAGGGGATACGTATTATAAACCGATGCGATCCCCAATTTGCTACGTACAGGTGTAAATCAAAATACCTCACCAACATTTTCATAGGATCGGCTTTCAGATCACCGTAATTATAGACATTTTTGAAATGGGTTGGTGTAATAGCAGCGCGTGTAGAGATTCCCCGCAGTTCACTCATCTCTTTTATATTGAGCGGTCGATCGATTGCCAGAAACTCATAATATTGATATTCACTCACGCGTCAAACTCCTTTGATAATTGGTAGTAAGCACCTATTGCTCACCACTATATTATCACAATTATCATCATTTTATCTGTCTTTTTATCCGTCTTTTTATCGTAAAAACTACTTTACTCTCATCAATTTTAACTGCTATCCTGCTGCGTATGTATGATGAACGTGAACTTATTGAAAAACTTAAAAAAATAGAAGCTTTATTTGCGGGTACTCCGGAAACAGGAGAAAAACTGGCAGCTCTGGAGGCGGCCGACAGGATAAAAGAGCGCCTGGAATCCATCAAAAAAATCGATGCTCCCATAGAATATACCTTTCGAATGACAAATATGTGGTCTAAAAGACTATTCACTGCTTTATTAAGACGATACGGAATTAAACCCTACCGGTACAGCCGACAAAAATATACGACGGTAATGGCTATGGTTCCGAGAACATTTGTTGACACCGTTCTCTGGCCGGAATATCAAAAACTGAACAGCATTCTCAGTACCTATCTTGATGATATAACCAATCGGATAATCTCTGAGAATATTTATCCGGATTATTCTGATGCTGAATTAAAATAACTGTAAGCGGACTAGAGTACTAGTCTTGGCAGTTGCTTTGCAACTGCTGGAGGATAAGATTAAGGGATCATGAGTTTACACACGATATGCAGGCTTTACTCCCACCGGGTATAAAGTATGATATTTCCAGTGCCTACGTAAAAGTTCTGGAACTAATAGAGCTAATGTAAAAAATGAATATTGCATCTACATAGAGAATGAAAAAAAGAAAGATCCCGGATGGCGATTGTCAATTAAGACGACTAATGCGCACTTAAGGCCGCAGTTTCCCTATCAACCTGAATTTCATCAATCCCGCTCTCCGGGGACAATTCGGTATACAGTTAGGCCTAAACAGATTCAGATATACATTCCCCGGACAGACCCGAACATGATCGAGCTGCTGCTCGAAAACCAAAATATGAACATTACCGGCCAGGATCATGGCTGAAACCTATGCTGCACCCGGGAAACAAATCCGGGCCGATTGCGAGAACTTTGTGCGGGAGTTCCGGGAAAGGAAATTACTTATCAGGGACGGGGGAATCAACACTTGTTCCGTAGATGCAGTTGCGAATGCAACTGCTAAAAACAAGCCGAAACGGCTTGTTCCGGGGACGAAGGAAAAGTTATGGTTCGGGAATTCATTTACTAAATTATTCTTATTTCTAATTTTTTATCTAAAGCTTCAGCAAACTTTTCAAGAGTAGATAACTTCGCCTTTATCAAAAAAGCAGAAAATCCTGTGTGCATTGGAACCTTTTTTATTCTAATTTCCCAGATACCATCAGTATTCTTCAATTTCTTGAAATATTCCTGTGGTATGAATTGTTGATCTCTAAGAAGTTGAAATACCCACGCTATTTTTTGCACTACTTTTATTTCTAAACTATCCAAAAAATCTTTAATCGGGCTTTTTCCATTATCCGCAACATACAGAATGATTTCTTTTATCAGACAGCAATGTTTGCTTTGATGCGAACTAAAGTCAAGAGGTTCGTCTCCCGTCTCCAGCAGTTGCAAAGCAACTGCCCAAAACAAGTAATCTTGTTCTAGTTCCCTTGTCCAGGCTCCAGCCTCCGTCCCTCTTCCTCCGTCCCTCTTCCTCCGTCCCTTGTCTTCCAGTCTCCTTCAGCCGCAGGCTGGCTCTGTTTCCCGCAGTTGCAAAGCAACTGCCAAGACAAGTAATCTTGTCAAGGCTCCGGTCTCCGGTCTCCAGCAGTTGCGCAGCAACTGCCCGCGTAAGGGATAGTAGGGGCGCGAAGCGGTCTTTTTCTGTAGGAAAAAGACGGAACCCCCGCATAGCCCGACCCTAATGAATGGGAACGATACTTCGTAACCATTTATTAGGGGCACGCCCAAACCCAACCGCAGCTTCATACAGAAAAAACAGCATAAAACTACAGATAATAGATATGACTTATTCCCAAATCTCCAAAATTCCAGTACTATTTTTTCATGAACAAACCATCAGCCTTCCATATGCTGAAAAACCAAAAAAACAGACACAGCACAACCGGGACATCAGGCAAAACCGCTAAAAATGAGAGCGTAAAAACCCCCTTCAGCTTCCAGCTGAGAGAGGATGACTTCGGCTACTATATTGTCACCTGCAACCAGCAAAATCAGCCCCTGATCGTAGATGAACACTACTATCAGGGAGCCGTACACCAGGCCCTCGCCCTCTACAACCGACTATCGGGAACCGTATCCTGGAAAATAGAGTGGGGGAAAACAGACGACCAACTCTACCTGAAAGAGCATCCCGACCTCTTCGAAACTATTCTTGACTGCTCAAGCCATCTCACCCTGCATAACGCCCGGCAGCCAGTCAGATTTAACCCCGGATCAGGAAACATCGTACTTACCTCTCACAGACAAAACGAGATGCTAACCTGCCGCGTAACCTTTCAACCACGGAAAAAAACAGACCCCCACCATCACCCCTTTACCTATCTCACCCCATCACTTGTCCTCGCAAACCGGGAGATTTACCGGATTGAACCAGCCGCCCATCACGAACAGCTGAATCTGTTCAACTGCACCATCCCGGAAGAAGAAGCAGGAGACCTGTTCAGCCTCTTCCTCAGCAACTTCCCGGGCGCAGAACTTGCGCATAACGAATATACCGTACAGCACCTGGGCCGAATAACCCCGCAGCCGGCACTGATACTCGAACACATCGACTCCAGTAAAGCACTGCACCTCACCATCGCCTGCTCCGCACAAGAGATCGAACTCGACTTTCTCAACTCCTATGACCTGAGCAGCCTGGTCGTGGTTGATGATACACAGCACACCCTGAACATACATCCCATAAGCCCCTGCGACATAGCTGGACCCGCAGATATTATTGAAAAAACCCTGAAAATCCATCAGCATAAAAACGATCCGCAGTGCACCTTCACCAGATTAGACGACCTGTTCATTGTCCAGCCGAAACTCGCCCTGACTTTTCTGGAGACCGAACTGCATACCATACTCTCAAGCTTTATCCTGATCGGCACCACAGAGCTGGAAAAATTCAAAATCAGGATGATAAAACCAAAGCTCAATCTCCGCATTGGTTCGGGAATCGATTTTCTGGAGGGAAGCGCTGATATCGATATAGGGACGGAGGTTTTCAAACTTGCCGATTTTCTGGCGCAATATGACAAAACCCGCTATATCATACTCAGCGACGGCACCAAAGCAGTTGTTGAACACAAATTTATCTCCCGGCTGAAGCGTTTTTTAAAACCCGGGAAAGACGGTGAACTCAATATTTCCTTCTTCGATCTTCCCCTGATTGCCGAACTCATTGACGAAAAGACGGCTGATACCGGTTTCCTGAAATCGCGGGGTATTCTGGAGGGATTTAACACCTTCGGGCAGGCTGATGCCCCGGAACCTATACTGCAGGGTACACTGCGCGACTACCAGCATATCGGCTACAAATGGCTGAAATACCTCCTCACCCATGCCCTGGGAGGATGCCTGGCAGATGACATGGGACTGGGAAAAACCATCCAGACGATAGCGCTGATGAGCACCGTCTACCCGGCGGCACGGCAACCCAGTCTTATCGTGATGCCCAAAAGCATCCTGCTGAACTGGCTGCGCGAGATTAAACGATTCGCTCCCCAGCTTACCGCCTGTATTTACCACGGTTCGGACCGGAATTTGGTTGAGAGTCTCAACTATCAGCTGATTCTAACTACGTATGCTACGGTTCGGAATGATATTGAAGCGCTGAGGCTGCAGGATTTTTTCACTATTGTTCTTGATGAGTCCCAGCGGATAAAAAATATCGACTCGCAAATATCAAAAGCCGTTATGCTCCTGAAGGGACGGAGGCGCCTGGCGCTGAGCGGCACTCCGGTTGAAAATAATCTTTCAGAACTCTATGCTCTGTTCCGTTTTCTGAACCCCACTATGTTCGGATCCCGGAAGCAGTTTCAAAAAGAGTATTTCGAACCGATTACCCGCAAAGGAGACGAGCAGACCCTCTCCGATCTGAAGAAAAAAATCTATCCGTTTCTGCTGCGCCGTTTGAAATCGGAAGTCCTCCAGCAGCTGCCGGATAAAACTGAACAGATTATTTTTATCGAAATGTCCGATGCCCAGAAAAAACTCTATGAAACTCGTCGCAGGTTCTACAGCGAAGCTATCAGGATGCAGATTGCTCATGACGGTTTTAATAAGGCACGGTTTTTTCTCTTTCAGGCTATGAATGAGCTCCGTCAAATAGCCAGTATTCCCGAACAGATGGGTGACGGCACGGTCACCAGTCCCAAAGTGACCGTTTTAGGCGAATACCTGGAGGAGACCGTCGGCAACAATCACAAAGCCCTGGTCTTCGCCAACTACCTCGAAGCCCTCAATCTCATAGAAGAGGAGCTTGATAAACGGCATATCACCTACCTGAAGATGACCGGCAAGACCCGCAACAGAGCAGCAATCGTCGATACTTTTCAGGAGAGTGATGAGTATCAGGTTTTATTGATGACGCTGAAAACCGGTGGTGTCGGCCTGAATCTGACTGCAGCTGACTATGTCTATATCTTTGATCCCTGGTGGAATGTCGCTGCCGAGACGCAGGCGATAGACCGTGTGCACCGGATTGGGCAGAAAAACAGTGTTTTCAGCTATAAACTGATCACTCGTGATACTATTGAGGAGAAAATTCTCCAGCTGCAGCAGCAGAAAAAAGAGCTTGTGGAGTCTTTGATCGAGAGTGACAGTGCAGACGGCGGCAGCGGCGGCGGGAAAACCCTGAAAGAAGAGGATATCGATTTCATCTTCTCTGATTTCTCTGATTTCTCTGATTTCTCCGATTTCTCCGATAATAGGATTGAATAATGATACCACGTATAAGCCCCCCTATAAGCCCTGAAGATGGCGCAAAAAAAGAGACAACTGCCAAGGCCAGTAATCTGGCCCCGCCTCCGTCCCCATCTACCAAGCCCCGCAGTTGCAAAGCAACTGCCAAGGTGAGTAATCTCACCCCGTTCCCTGAAGGTTGGTATATCCAAACCAGTAAAACGGCAATTTGTCACACCTGTTTTACCCGGAAACCGGGGGCTTTCATCGTCCAGGAAAAAAGCGTAACCTGCCTTCCCTGCGTCGTGGAAAAATTCAGCAAAAAAGCTATTAGGGAGCTCTCGGCAACCTCTGACAAAGCAGCCGGTATGCTCACTGAAATATTCGACCCCGCTACGTTACCGCTCATGAAAATCGGTATGCTCATTAATAGAGAGAAACTTTTACAAACCCTGTATAGTTTCACCCATGACAAAGTAAACACCCAGACTGCTGAAGCTTTTACCGGTAAAATCCTTGAAAATATCATCCTGCAAATTGGATACCATACGCTTCACCCGTTGAGCCTGCTGCTACGATCCATAACCCTTATTCATATTACACAAAGTAAAAGTTTCTATGAACCTGCCCTGCTTGCGCTTGAGGCAACGCATCGAAATAGAGTATTTCCGGAAACCATTGATAAACAGCGGTTCAGGTATAATCTTGCAAAAATTCTCGGAGAGCTGGCACCCGGCAAACGGGCTGTCCAGCAGCTTATTTCTGAGGTGGTTAAAGAGGCCAGGGGTAATGAAGATTTTTTTGTCACCTCCTGGTTTCACCGCGATAAAGATGGCTATTATGCAAGCTATGACAATCGATCCGCAGCATATTCGGATCTCAGAAAATCCGTGTACGCCTGCATGCTGCCGGCAGAATTACTGCAGCCAATCACTGTGGTAACACCCTTTCATATAGAGACTTTGATTGAAGTTCTTTATAAAACAGACCATATAAAAACTCTCTGCACACACTATTTCAGTACCCTTCATAAGAAAACCGGAATTCCGCTGCCATTCAAATGGCCGGAAAAAAAGGTGCAAAAAGCGCATTATGTCCGCCTTTTTTGTGAAGTTCTGATGGATGAGCAGTTGATGCAGGCTTTTTTACAAAAACTTCCATCACAGTTGGTCCAGGCGTTTCTGCAGATGGTTTGGGAGCGCCAAAGCTTTACTCTTACAGAACTTGCTGCTCTTGGCGGTATTGTGCTTTCGAAAAAACCTGTAAAACACTCTTATCGATATGCTCCGGAAATCCCAAAGCTGCTGCTGTTTTTCCAGGTTTGGCAAAATACCAGCTCTTACTGGGAGCCTGTAGACCCAACACTGTATGTGCATCCCTCCATCGCAAATGCTGTGAAAAACGTGCTCCCTTTCCCTGAATCCGGTATTTTGCACTTTAGCTCATCACCTGATTCAAAGCTTTCGATCTGTACCAACCGGGATATCGTTATGCAGCTGCCCAATCTGACCACCTATATTGATCAGATTGGGTTGAAACGTTCAAAAAATGGCGCAAGAATCCTTAAATCCAGTATCAAGGAGGCAGGGAAACTCTGTACTATTGATGAGCCCTACCCCTTTACTCCCGGGGCTGACACCATCAGAATCTCCATGATTCTGCAGCTGCTTGAAAAGATGCCTTCTGCGGACAGAGTGAACAATCCCTCCATTTCACCGGAAAAATATCTGAAAGAGATTTTCAATTACTTTTTCCCCGTTGATTCCTTGGTTCCGCAAACTTTTATCAACTTTCTTGACTATCTTAAATCAGATTTCGGGTCAGGAGAAATGGATTATTTAGCCCGGAGCAGTAATCAAAAATGGACTCATCTGCAGCAATTCCTCAAATTGCTGGTTGCGGGAGAGTGGATAACTATTGAAAATATGCTTAATCACCTGCTTGCACACGGCATCTATCCATACCCGTTCAATATTTCACAACTTACATCGCACTATGTCAATTTCTATTTCAATAAGATAAGCTCCAGCCCGTATGCATCTGGATACGACAAGTTCATACTGCATGATAGTAATCTGCGCGAAACCCTGCTCCTTCCCTATCTGAAAACCCTGATCTTTGTTCTGAACACGCTCGGAGTTGTTGATATCGCTCTTGGCCAGCCGGTTAATCATTATTATCAGGACAAAAACAACGAATGGCTCTCTATCTACGATGGTATAGCGGAGGTGTCCCTTACTCCCCTCGGTTCATGGCTGATCGGGAAAACCGATAAGCTGGAGCTGCTGCGCGAAAAGTCTGAGGTCCGCATTAGTCTGGACCCCAACAGGCTGCTTATTACCGTTGAGGGAGCTGATCCTCTTGTCGAACTTACGCTCGGGAAAATAGCGGTCTCCATTGGTCCCGGTTATTACCTGGTAAAGCCAGAGTTTTTCCTTAAGGAGTGTGCTGATTCCGCTGATATTGAGCAGAGTATTGAGATGTTCAGGGCGAATATTTGTGATAACCCGCCTCAGGTGTGGGAGGATTTTTTCGCTTCACTGCTTCACAAGGCGTTTCCGCTGAAACTCAATACTGACCAGCACCTTATGTTCACTCTTAATCCCGGCAATTCCGAGCTTATTCAGCTGATTTTTACGGACTCTTATCTGCGTAAATATATTATGCGGGCCGAGGATTATCATATTTTTATCAAGGCAAAAAATTACCGGTTCGTGCAGAAGCGCCTTGCTGAATTCGGCTATTTGCTGCCGGATCGGAAGATGCTGGAGGATTAGGGAGGACGGACCAGATTATCAGGTCTGGACAAGAGTACTTGTCTGGGCAGTTGCTTTGCAACTGCGGGAGGCTGGAGAAGAGAGACGGGTGGCTGGTAGGTTGGT
>JABMQR010000187.1 GCA_013202335.1 Bacteroidota bacterium | reverse complement strand
ATATAATTCTTATGGATATTCAGATGCCGGAGATGGATGGCTTGACTGCAGCAAAAGAGATCCGGAAGCTTAACAAACCGGGAGTAAAGGAAGTTATTATTCTTGCGGTAACAGCACATGCCATGATTGATGATATCCGGAAAAGCTGGGCAGCCGGAATGAATGGACATATTACCAAGCCGATACGGGCGGAAGCTTTAAACAGACAGCTATGTGCATGGATTAGCAGCCGTAAAAAAAGCGGGGATATTCCTGAGTAGAATTTATCCCCGATTCTTCAAAGTTATGTATTAACTCATTTTAATATATTCGAAAACTTAAAAAGTTAATTACAACATATGAACAATTTTATTTTGTTCATATGTTGTAATTAACTTACTTCACCACAATATTAACCAGTTTGTTCGGTACGGCAATTACTTTGATGATAGTTTTGCCCGCTGTCCATTCCTGAATACGTTCATTCGCAAAAGCCTGCTCTTTCAAGGTCTCCTGGTCTAATCCTGAGGGAAGCTCTATTTTAGCACGCACTTTTCCATTAACCTGAAGGATAACTAAAACTACATCCTCTTTGGTCATCTCTTCGTTCCACTCCGGCCAGGTCTGATCTGCAATAGATGGTTTTTTCCCGAGTTTCTCCCATATTTCTTCTGTAAGATGCGGAGCATAGGGTGCAAGAAGCAGAACAAATGGCTTCCAGATCTCTTTATAAAGAGTATCTGCTTTATATAGTTCATTAATAAAGATCATCATTTGGGCTATTGCAGTATTGAATTCAAGCTCTGCAGTATCAAGAGAAACCTTCTTTATGGTCTTGTGAAGAAGCTTTTTGAGAGATTCCGGTGCTTCTTTTTCCTCAACTTTCCGTTCTGAGGCCAGTCTCCAGACTCTGTCTAAAAATCGGTGCACACCTGAGAGGCCGCTTGTTGACCAGGGTTTTGAAACCAGAAGCGGTCCCATAAACATTTCATACATTCTCATTGAATCAGCCCCGAAAGCTTCAATTATATCATCAGGATTAATGACATTTTTCAGACTCTTGGACATTTTTGCAATTACCCGCTCAAGCTGGAGTCCGGATGCCTTCTCAATAAATACGTCCGGGCTGGTCTCTTCCACCAGATCAGTTGAAACAAGAGACTTGTCTTTTCTCTGGTAGGCAAAAGAGGTTATCATTCCCTGATTTATAAGCCGCTGAAAAGGTTCTTTTGTATTAACAAAACCGAGGTCGAACAGAACCTTGTGCCAGAATCTTGCGTAGAGCAGGTGTAATACGGCGTGTTCCACACCCCCAACATAGAGATCGACAGGCATCCAGTATTTTATCTTTTCAGGATCAGCAAAAGACTCTGTATTATTCGGATCAAGATAACGGACATAATACCAGCAGGATCCAGCCCACTGCGGCATAGTATTGGTCTCTCTTCGGGCTTTTCCCCCACAAACCGGGCAGGTTGTATTTACCCATTCCGGGATAGTTGCCAGAGGGCTCTCCCCGGTACCCGAGGGGGTATAAGATGCAACATCAGGGAGTTCCAGAGGCAGTTCTTCTTCAGGAACCGGTACTGTTCCACATGCATCACAGTGAACAAGGGGAATGGGTTCTCCCCAATAACGCTGTCTGCTGAAAATCCAGTCCCGCAGTTTATAGTTAACGGCTTTTTTACCGAGTTTTTCCTTTTCGAGCCAGTCAATCATAGTGCTGACGGCATCTTCTTTATTCAAATCGTTAAGAAATCCGGAATTTATATGAGTTCCGTCACCGGTATAAGCTTCCTGAGTTATGTCGCCGCCTTCAAGAACCGGGATAATAGGCAGTTTAAAGGTTACTGCAAATTCCCAGTCACGTTCATCATGAGCAGGAACGGCCATGATTGCTCCTGAACCGTAGGAGATTAAGACATAGTCTGCAATCCAAATGGGTATTCTTTCACTATTGACCGGATTAACTGCATACGATCCGGTAAAAACACCGGTTTTCTCTTTTGCAAGGTCTGTACGTTCAAGATCAGACTTTTTCGATGCTTCCTCAATATAGGTATCAACAGTTTTTCTCTGTTCAGTGGTTGTTATGGTATCAACAAGTTTGTGTTCCGGAGAAAGCACCATGTAAGTTGCGCCGAAAAGGGTATCCGGCCGTGTTGTATATACCGGAATTTCACCTTTGCCGTTTTCTATCTGGAAAACAACATCAGCCCCTTCGCTTCTGCCTATCCAATTCCTTTGCTGTGCTTTAATAGAGTCTGTCCAGTCAAGGGTATCAAGATCTTCGAGCAGTCTGTCAGCATATTTTGTTATTCTCAGGATCCACTGACGAATACTTTTTCGTGTTACCCGGGTACCGCACCGATCACAGCTTCCGTCTTTTACCTCTTCATTGGCCAGACCTGTTTTGCAGTCGGGGCACCAGTTAATGGGAGTTTCCGATTCATACGCAAGACCCATTTTGTAGAGCTGGAGGAAAATCCACTGGGTCCAGCGGTAATATTCTTTTGTATGAGTTGATATCTCCCGATCCCAGTCATAACAAAAGCCAAGACTTTTTATCTGTTTTCTAAAGTGTTCAATGTTTTTTTCAGTGGTAACCAGAGGATGGGTTCCCGTCTGGATGGCATAGTTTTCTGCAGGAAGTCCAAAAGAGTCAAATCCCATAGGGTGAAGGACATTATACCCTTTCATTCGTAGATATCTGCAGTAAATATCTGTTGCGGTATAACCTTCCGGGTGCCCGACATGTAGGCCGGCGCCAGAAGGATAAGGGAACATATCCAATACGTACATACGTTTTTCTTCAGGTACTGCAGGATCTTCTTTTACAGAAAATGTTTTGTTCTTTTCCCAGAAGTTTTGCCACTTCTGTTCTATTGTGTTAAATGGGTATTTACTCATGCAGGCATAATACAGGTGAGGGGGAGAATTTGTCAACGGAACAACATGATAATTGCTTTTAGTCTTTTAAAGTGTGAATAGCGAGTAAGTGTATGGTAACGCCTATAGCTATGAGAATTAAAAGAATACTTATATATACATTTTGAACTATAACAAATGCTGACAAAAGTATGGTAATCCACAAAAAAGAGAGAGCAAAAACTTTCACCTTTAAAGGGATTCCACTTTTTTCCCGGTAATCTTTAATGTATTTTCCAAACAACTGATTATTTAAGAGCCAATTATAAAAACTGCTAGAACTTTTAGCATAGCAAACTGCAGCAAGCAGGAGAAAGGGAGTTGTGGGTAGAACGGGCAAAAACACTCCAATAAGACCGATTACTACCGACAATGTTCCTGAAATTATTAATAGTCCTCTAAGAAATTTACCAGAGACTCTCTTTTCTTTGTTGGATTTGATTAAAATCTGATCATCCTTAACTTCACTCTCTTTCATAACACTCCACTATTCAATAGGTCTGACAAATTAGTAGTAAATCTAAAGTACTGAAGGAAGTTTTAATAATCAATGAATTCTGAAAAATATTTGCAGTGAGAGACCTGAATATTAATTGTCATTTTCAGAAGAATCAAAAGAAGGGGCAAAGATAACTGATTCAATTCTGTTTCCCCGCATTGACTGTATGGTAAACATACCAATATCTGTAGTAACGGTCTGTTTTACTCCGGGGATAGTACCGAGCTCCTCAATAATTAAACCGGCAACAGTACCTATATGCTTGCTGTGATTAATGTCCAGATCAAAAACATCTTCAAGCTGCTGTATGGAGGTCTCTCCCATTATTCTAAATGAACCGTTTTCCATATCCAGGATTCTCTCTTCAGCCCCACTTTCATGTTCGTCATACAATTCTCCAAAGAGCTCTTCAATAACATCTTCCATGGTGACAATGCCTGATAAACCGCCATATTCATCCAGAACAATTGCCATGTGCAGCTTGTTTGCTTTAAAGGCGGCAAACATCTCGTGAGCCTTCCGGGTTTCCGGGACGAAGATTGGGGTTTTGATGATATCAGATACCTTATAGGAACCCTCTTTTTTAAGGATGTGCCGCAGGAGATCTCTGGTTAACAGTATCCCAATTATATGTTCCGGGGAATCACCATACACCGGAATCCTGGCAAAACCGCTTTCAATAACTTTTGGCATAACAGTATCCAGAGTAAGGGTTCCGCTGATACTGAAAACATCAGTCCGGTGAGTCATTATTGTATGAACATCAATGTCATCAAACCGGAAGACATTCTGTACAAAAGTAGTCTCATAATCCTCAACTACACCCTGATTTTGGGCAATAGTTACCGCATGCATTATCCCTTCCTGAGATATCTGCGTTTTTTGTTTACCTGCAAAAATACGGGTAATGAGAGAACTTATACCATTTACAAGATAAATAAGCGGATACATAATCCACATAAGCCCCCGTATGGGGTATGCCATGATACGGCAAATTATTTCATTATGAATTATTGCAATCTGCTTAGGAGTTATCTCAGCAAATATCAGAACTGCAAGCGTCAGAATTCCTGTTGCAATCCCTATCGCATAATTCCCGTAAAACTGGATTACCGTAGCAGTCGTTATGGCAGATGCAGCAATATTAACCAGATTATTACCAATAAGGATAGTTGAAAGCAGGATATCTGATTTTTTTGCTAATGAGGCAGCAAGTTTTCCTGTTCGTCCTTTCCCGGATTGAAGGTCTTTTTCCTGAATAAAAGTCAGGGATATAAAAGCCGTTTCTGTTCCTGAGAAAATTGCAGAGAGTACGAGGAGTAGAAGAATATAAACTATACGTATTGTCATATCGGCAGCTCGCTACGCATGGAACGCATAAAACATATTGTTTCTGCTGAAATCATTCTGCTGTTTGATGGGAGATGTTCGAATACTGTTGAACTTGCTATAAGAGGGTCAGGGTCATCGGAAGCTGATGATAAAGATGTTTGTTTCATAATAATCTATAATACTACGGGATAGAGTTCGATTCAATCATTGTTTATTGTCAAAATCGAAAATTAATCCGGGATCTTCAAACCTCACTTCCCCCATTTATGCCTATATTTTATTGCTGATAATTCAGGATTTTCATCGAAAAATACGCTAAGAGGTTTTTTCTCACTCATTGAAGTGAAATCTTTTAGCGTTTTCCTGTAACGGTATGGGGAATCATTGAAATAAATCTTAAACAATTTATAAAAATAGCTTAGGCTTTTAAAACCGCAGCCGTCAGAAATATCAAGGATGTCCGTGTCGGTAAAAATAAGCATATAGGATGCCCATGACATACGGGCTTGTGTCACAATATCAGTAATTGTCTGGTTCGTTCGTTTTTTCACCTCTCTCTCTACATGCTCAGGAGATCTGTTGCAGAGAGTCGCGAAGCCCTGAACACCATTTCTAAAGTTGTGGGGTTCCTGAATTTCCCTGAGAGCCTTATCAAGCCAATTATCATTGGTATGTATAATTATATCTTTCGTAGTGTCCCTGATTAGTCCGAGTAAGTTTAAGAGAAAACGTTCAATCTCAAGCAGGGAGTGTTCAGATATCAACAGCCTGTTAAAATTATTCTCAAACCACAACTGCTGCATGGGATTAAAATGGAAAATTGCATTTCCGGCTGAATCCCAGAGAGTCTGCCATTCCTGGGATTGATAACGTTCCTTAATAAACGAAAAAGAACCGCGCTGGAAAAGAATCTGAAGCAGCGAAAGATTGTTATCATATTTTTTTATACAGTGTATGGTGGTGTCCGGCTGAATAAAAAGAAGGTCTCCCTTTACGACACGCTTATCCTTATTGTTTGTATGATGGATACAACTACCGCGCTCAACGTAAAAAAGTTCTGCATAATCATGACTGTGATCTGGAAGAAAAGGACGCAGAGTTGGAGTTTGTCTTTTAAGTATATAGTATTTAGAAGAAGAGCTTTTTACTTCATTTTCCCAAAGCAATTTCATGTTAACTCCCACTGGAATGATAATATTATACCACATTTCTATTGGTAAAAAAAAGAATTATTTACTATTAAACAACTTATCCATAAGAATGGTTTTACTCCAGTAGGTTTGTCAGCATATAATCCAAAGTTTCCGAACTGATTCCCAAAGCAAATGAAATTCGTGCGGTAAGAAATATAACCAACTCTTACAAAAAAAATCATCTAATTATCAGAATAGAGGAAAAAAAAGTCAGTTTAAGAGAAGCGGGATAGGAATTACGGGTTTATAATCAGTTACAGTTTTGATTACAAAACAAAAAAATGGAGGAATGTATGAAGAAACAAATTCTAAGAACTAGCCTTTTATTGATTATCGTATCAATGATTGGAATGTCCGGATTAATTGCGGGAGCAGCAGAAGAAACTGCTGATGCTGATACGGTGTATGAATTCAAGTATGCTAACCAGCAGCCTGAAGGACACAGTCGAACAGTCTCAATGCTTTGGTTTGAGGAAGAACTGGAAAAGAGAACAAATGGTCGAATCCAGGTCGAAGTATTTCATAGTGGAGTTTTGGGAACAGAGAAAGAGATGTTCGAAATGACAGTAACCGGCGCAATTCAGGGATTCAGGGGAGCTTTCTATGATCAGCTGAACCCACAGTTTCTGCTCTATAACCTGCCTTTCCTTTTTCAGTCCTATGAAGAAATGATTGCATTCAATGCAAGCGATATGGCAAAAGACATGCTGAAAAATGGTTCTGTACAGGGAGTTTATATGCCGGCAGTTGGGTATACAGGATTCAGGACTATCATAAACAAAGTTCGTCCTATTATGTATCCTGAAGACCTCAAAGGCATAAAGATGAGAGCCCCTGGACAGGCTCCGATAATTAACTTTTATAAACTGTTCAACGCCAGCCCTCAGGAAATGGCTTTCTCTGAAGTTTACATGGCAATGAAATCGAATGTAGTAGACGGTGGTGACAATTCACCAACAAACATCGAAGCAGCAAACCTTAATGAAGTTGGGAAATATTTTACTGCCCTGAACTATATGGCAGGTGCTGACCCACTTATGGTCAACATGGCATGGTTTGAAACCCTTCCGGCTGATCTTCAGGAAATTTTTAACGAAGTTTCTGTTGAGGCTCTACAGTACTGGGACCAGATGGAAAAAGATGCATCACTTCAAGCAATCAATAATATTATAAATTCACCCGGGATTGAAGGTGTTAATATGTCTAATTACCCGGAAATAGCAGCAGTTTGGGAAGCGGCATGCGCACCGTTGTGGCAGCAGTTTGTTGATGAAGGATTCTTCACTTGGGCAGATATAGAGAGAACCCAGGAAGTAATTGCTGAAGTAAGAAAGTGAGATTTCAAAAATCTAAAATAAACTGTAAGTTTATTCGATTTTCTTGAAAATAGCCTTTTAAAGTTTCCGACAGAATATACTTACTGTGTTTAGACATAAAAAAGTCGGAAACTTTAACTAATATGTCGATCTTTCAAAATTGCCTAATTTTGAAAGATCCTCAAGTAATTAACGTTTAAATCAGCAGCACCCTCGGGTATAATAATAGAATGCGGCCGAATTTTTCGGCCGCAATTACTATACACTTTGTCTGATATATTCAGAAAAGAGAGGGTACTGATGAAAATTGACAAATTGGAATTCTGTAGGAAGTATTTTATGAACAAATCAATTCGGGTTGTTGATAGGGTAATAACTAAAATAATTGAAATCATATTGACTGTACTTTTTATGATGATTTTTCTTATGGTCTTCAACCAGGTTATTTTACGATATATTTTTAACACATCAATTATGGGAACTGCTGAAGTGTTCACCATGTTATTCACATATACTTCTGCACTTGGAGCTGCTTTAATGCTTCGGCAGAGAGAGCATATCAAAATCGCAGTGTTCATTGACAAACTGTCGATAAAAGCGAAAAAAATTATTTTAACTATCGACTATCTGCTAATTGGACTCTTTTGTTTTTATGTCTTTTGGGAAAGTCTTCCCTGGTTGAAGAGTATCAAGCTTTTCCGATCTCAGGTTACGGGTATATCACGTGCTGTTGAGTCCATTGCTATCCCAATTGCATTTGGGCTAATGGTATTTTACTGTATTTATAACCTGAATTTCTTGTTTTTTGTACATAGACGATCTAAGGACTATTAATCCACTAGCAATCCATGCTTGAGCCGTCTCTTTCTCAACTCCCTTTCCACCATTTTGGGGATGTCGTCCCTCAGATCTTTTATCTTGACTATT
>JABMQR010000186.1 GCA_013202335.1 Bacteroidota bacterium | reverse complement strand
ATAGCCACTTTTTATAGGCATCTTCCCATTGGACTAGACAAGAGGCAGAGGAACATCCGGCAGTTCAGGCTGAGTCACAAAGAACTTGTCTTTTGACAGCCCCCAGAAGCCACAAATGTTCCTCTGGCCATATATTCTATTCTTGCATAAAGAAAGTTATTTGACTATTCTAATGTTTTTAGATTATTCTATGGTTATAAAAATATAGCGCGAAATGCTTTTTTTCATTATAGAGCCCATGCCTTGATCCTCTTTTTTCAAAAACAATCTACACGATTACATTTTTTGAAATTTTCAGCATATTTCGAAAATTATTTAAGATCCTCTCTTGAACCGCCTTTTCGCTTTCACCCCATAGCTTTGATATAACAGAAAATACTAAATTTACATTCCATGGCATTAAAGGTTTCCCATTAAACATTGCAAATGGACCATCTGTTTCCGAAATAATTCTGTCACGGGGCATATTTATAAATAAATTTCTCCCACGTTGAGCTCTAAGCATTGCTGGACCAACAGAAAACCAACACCCTTGCGATATCGCTCTTTTTAATTCATTTTTGCTACCTGTAAACCAATGTAAAATTGGAATACATGCATCTGGGTAATTCTCTAACTCATCCAAAACATCAGAAGCTGCATATTGACTATGTATTGTCATGATACGACCACTGGCCCGTTGGGCACTTGCAAGTATATGGCGAAATACGTCTTTCTGTTGTTTGTAATGACGCCGATAATTTTTTCCTCCATCTAATCCAACCTCACCAATAAATCTTACTTTGGGAAGAATATCATCAAAAATATCAAGCTCCTTATATCTTTCGTGAACCAATTGAGGATGCAATCCCAGGGATGTATTTATTCTATCATTTCCATTAACTAGCATTCTTGTTCCGCTCCAAGCCCTCGGAGTTGTGGTTACAGATAGAACATACATATTTTTTTGCTTACAACTATTTACTACTTTATGTGGTTCAGAATACAAGTCAAGATGACAATGCATATCAATCATTCAATCAATCCTTCATCTTTCAGATAAGTTTTTACCTCATTTAATCCTTTAATAAAGATTTTTTTATACTCATCTCGAACCTCTCTATTAGAAGAAAGCGGACCACTATCTAACAACCAAGAAATAGCTGTTTTATCGCTAACTCTATTGATTGCGGAAATCAAGGCAAACAAATCATCTCGATTATCTTCGTCTTTGAGAACTGTGGCTAAATTTTCATAAAGATAAACATTGCTCTCGCAAAAACCCATTGAGGCAAAAGCGGCACGTCGAATAAGACATGGGACACAACGTCCACATTGTTTTCCTTTACGCTTCCAATTGCTACAGGATACTGTTTTTTGAATTACCTCTCGAAGAGTTTTTTGATCGGCACATTCTTTTAACATTTCACCTTTTGTCTTAAATTGATATGGATTAATCAGGGCAACATTAATTTTAGTTTCTTCGAATAACGATTGCACATTTTGAACATAATAAGGATGTGTTGTTTTGGTGCTCAATGAGCCTATACGCCTTGAAGTTAATGGCGCATTAAGAGATATAAAACCATTTTCTGGAACAAATAGTTCAACCTGCTTCAACTTATTTATCTTAGAAATAGCACATCCTCCAATTACTCCCAATGCAAAAAAATTGAAACTTCTTGTTCGCATACTAATATCCGTGGAGCCTTGCAGTAATTGAGGTGCCCTTGGATATGCGTTTATCGAAAATCTGGGAGGTTTTTCTTTTAACTTCCCAGCAATAGCATCTTGCAGCGATTTGTCATGTGTGTATGAGTGGCTAACAAGCAAGGGTTTCCTACCATTTCTTAATAAATCAAGTGCACCAACCGTACTATCTACTCCACCGGAGAAAAGGCAAACGCAATCTAATTTTTCTAGGTTTTTCAAATGATAACGACTTCTTCTACTGTAAGGAATTGGTGGTGGGCACCCTCCATCTGTAATCTTTAATTCCCAAAGATCTCCACTTAAAAAATGCAGTAATTTTTCCATATTATTTTTTTGTGCTATCCAAGGTGCTGGCTTATAAAGAGAAAGCTTTAATTCAATTTCTCTAGACCATCCATCAGCAGCGGTTTTTCGTTGTACAAATGTATCTGCAGCTGTTACAGCTAAAGCCAAAGTAAAATAATCAAAGGCTGCCGGAGTCAACTCAACACCGAGCCTTTTTAAATTATCAATAACTGAATTACCTATAGTCGCAATGTTATTCTCTCTCCGGCCATCTATACCATAGATTTGTACTGGAATAACATTTTTTTCTAAAGAAGGTAATTTTTCAAAATCATGATCTACTATAACTCTGGTCATTGATACCCCTCCCATTCTCTCCAAACAATTTTAATAACTTCTCTTTGCAAGGTTATCATCTCTTGCTTTGTAAAAGTTCGTGTATTCATTTTAAGTCTTGGTGCCATATTTTTGTCAACGATCACTTTAATCAATTCCCTTAAAGTATTCTCAGCAATAGCAATTTGTGTCGTTGTCTCAGGCTTTGTCCAAGGTCTTTTCCCCGCATCCATAACAATTTGTAAAAATATAGCCTCGGATAAATAATTTATCATGGTGCTAATAATAATATCATCTGTTATATTTGTTGGATCAAAAAAAACTATTCCGTCTAAAGCTTCCACCAATGCGTGATTCATTGCAACACGAATCTTGTCAGCATCACCATCATTTGTAGCCAAAGATCGTGTAATAATATCTATCGCTATATCGCAGGGTTGCCCTTTCAAATTATCTAAATCTATCGATATATCCGGCGGCACCTTTGATTCAGCAAGACCAGACAACATTCCATACAATGTAGCACCGGCATTTGTAACACTTCCCAATCGCCTTGATGCTAAGTCACCTCCACCTGTGCCTTTACGGGCATAATGGCCAAGAGCTGATCTTAAATAAGATTGATCGTTCGTTTTTAAAAATTTCCCTAAAGACTCTCGAAATGGTTTAAATCGAGCACCAGATGGTGTGGGTAATGGTTTTTGTGGTTCATCGTCAGCCCAAGGTGGAACTAAAGGTGAGTTGCCGCCAGGACCTGAGCTTGATTGAGATGTTCCCATTATTAAACGTCCTCCTTATTCCAGTTTTCATCTTTTATCATTGTTGTCATCCATGGATTTTGACTAGGTAATTGATTAATAAAACGCCTCAAAATTATAGAAGCTACATCAGAGTGCCTTGCTAATAAAACAGCACCAGCAAATCCTTTCGGTTGAGTGACCCAATCTGAAACCTGGCGTAAATGATTAATGATTCCTTCCATAACCAAAACTTGTTCTTCTAAAGGTAATTGCTTTAGTGCATTTTGGGCAGCAATCGATGACAAATTTCGTACATTAGCAAGTGCTGTTAAAGCTTCTTTTCCTTGAAGCGACAATCCAACAATATATGCTCCTATAGGCATGGTTTCGCGAGACAAATAAACAGCAGCACGCAAATCAACGTTTTTTAAAGAAGGTTCCAATTGACTCCATTTCTTTATAAATTCCGCTGTTGTCTTATTTTTTGTCCAACTCTCTGGTAAGTCATTATCTGATAAAGTATTTGAACTGTCATTTTCTATAAGATCAAAGATCTTTGGTTTACCTAATTCCGCATCATCAATAAGACGATAAAGGTCTGCTGTCGCCTCTTTGCCAGCACATCTTTCAAAAATCACTAATTTAGTAATAATACTTTCATCTAAAGGTATCTTACGACGGTCGGCAACTTTCTTGCGCATCTTAACTAAATTAAGAAGGCGTTTTACGATGCGTGGATTCCCTTGAATAAATGGAGATGTTGCTAAGATAGGCGCTATCCGATCAGCAAGCTCAAACATTTTTATAAAAGTGGTATCTTTAGATTTTTCTATCAGAGCTAATGCAGTTTCTTTCTCAATAGGTTTTTCTTGCCAAGATTTTTGTAGCGACTCTTCTAATTTATTTCGTAATTTTTCTAACATTTCGTTCTGGATATCAGAAGCTGATGCAAATAACATAAATAAATAGGAACGTATTTCAAGAATCCCTGTTCTTGGTACATAAATAGGTACTTGGATAAGTTTATCAATATAGTCAATCTGATGCCTATCGGAAGTCCCCTTAAAATATTCAGCAACAGCCTCACGAATCATTTCTTCATCAGCTGCAATTATAAAAGCAGTGTTAGGCAAAAATAAAAAAAGCCTAATGGCCTCTAATGTATGTATCGCATTAGCCGGAAGACAACGATCAAGATTATCAATAATTACAATTAGTGGCTTTCCTATCTCTTTTATAATCTCACCATATTCTTTACGGAAAATATCTATTTGTTGAGGTGGTGTTGTAGGGGGAACTTTTTTGATTAAGCCATTAAAAGTTTCCCTTCCTTCTTTAGCATTCTTTTGCAAATCCTGAAAATCTTTTTTGCTAATACTATCTTTCCCCTGAAAACTATTAAGTACTTTTTCTATTGCACTGACGCCCTTAATAAATAATCCTCCTGTCGGCACTCCGTGAGCCAAAGCAATACCTTCGGCTAAAAGCCCCATGGCGCGGAAGGTATTAACTCTAGATAATAAATTTTTAGTCTTTTGTAGCAATGTTACATCGTCCTTAGCCGTTACATCTAACTTCCTCGCAATAACTTCTAACAAAGATACTCGTGCATCATCATATCCTTGATAAAGCCATGCATCGAAATTAACAACTATGCATTCATGATTTTGTTTTTCTATTTCTTGTTCAATTAACCGTAACAAGGACGATTTGCCAGCACCCCAATTTCCAAAAATACCTACCGACACTGGTAACATGTCAGGGTCCATCAAAATATCCACTGCCAAGTTAGAAACCTCTCCAAAATTTAAATAATCTTTATCTGATTCCTTATCAGACCACATATAATTTCCTCTCAATTTATTTTAAAAATACCTAATTTACTAAAACAAGATGTTTCAAACAAAAAAAGACAGAGTAAGAGACTAATGTCATTATTTTTTACTCTGTCTTTTTACCTGAGAGATTCTTCCTATGTAATTAGGAAATAATTCTTTAACGTAAACTCTTGTGGGTTTTCCTAAAGATTAGAAATTGCCCCTTCGGTGCTTTTTTGTATAAAGCT
>JABMQR010000185.1 GCA_013202335.1 Bacteroidota bacterium | reverse complement strand
GAAACATACCCCGCCCCTTGGGGCGGAAAAGAACCGCCAAATGCGGTTCTTGGTCCAGGGCTTGCCCTGGGGTAAGATACCTTTCATTTCTGTAACTCAAGTTTACATTCTTTCTTATGGTTTTCGTTTAGATTAAAATTCATCACGATGAATTTATGGCGGGAAGTGGGTACCTGAAACAATAAATGGTCGAGTGAATTGTAAGGAAAAGTATAGTTTGGGTGAATATAATCTTTTTTAAAAAGTCTCGAATTCTCGGAAGGGTAAAGCGCATCCTTTTAGTATTGTGAGGCTTAAATGCAATGTGGTATACTCAAAAAGTAAGATTTTACCTTTAGGAGCAATTGTGAAAGATACTTCGCTTATTAGATGGATGCAAAGATTCTCAAATTATCATAAGGCTCTAACTGGATTATCAGAAGCAATACAGCTTATGAAAGAAAGAGAGTTGACTAAATTAGAGAAGCAAGGAACTATTCAAGCCTTTGAGTATACCCATGAATTAGCATGGAAAGTAATGAAAAACTTTCTTGAATCTAAGGGCGTCTCGAATCTTTTTGGTTCAAAAGACGTAACGAAAGAAGCCTTTATCCTTGGACTTATTGAGGATGGAGGAGTTTGGATGCGTATGATTCAAAGTAGAAATATTTCCAGTCATACATATGATGAATCTATTGCCAATGAAATAATCATGCAGATCAAAAAATATTATTATAGCAAATTTGTTGAATTTGAGATTAAGATGAATACTTATGTTGGTGAGAGTGAGATAGAATGAAATACGGTTTACAAGAAGATGTTATTGAAACAATAATATCAGTTTTTAGTAAATACCCTAAGATTAGAAAAGCTGTCTTGTATGGATCCAGAGCTCTTGGTACAGATAAACCTGGATCAGATATAGATTTAACACTTATCGGAGAAACGATTACACTAACAGAAATAACAGAAATGCTCGTTTCACTGGATGAATTACCTTTACCGTATAAATTTGATCTCAGTTATTATGCAGCAATACAGAATAATCAATTGCGAAATCATATCGATAACTTTGGAGTAGTAATCTACGAGAGACCAGCATAACGAGTACTTTGCTACCGAGTATGGCTACGTTTTACTGGTTCATTTTACTGATTCTCTCGCTCGTTTGAGAATCAATAACGATGTACACAAGGGACCTGTAAAGGCTCCTATGCTGGCAGTACTAATCATATACATAATATAGTGAGGTTTAGAGAACTCATGCCGGCAACTCGCAAGAAGCATGGGCCATAATGGGCCGCAGCTCAAACCAATCCCAAAAACACAGAGAATAGACAAGGCTTCTGATTGAATGATATTCATAGAAAAAGCGAGCAGCAGAGCAATTAATCCGTGGATGATCATGCTTTTTTTAAGTGATTTGGTCTTTGCAAATGCATAGTATAAACGGCCGAGAGCCACTCCCAACCAGAAAAAAGTAAGAATAAGCGCAGCATTTCCCAGACTGATTTGCTTACCTTTTTCAAAGAAAAGAGGAATCCAGCTGGCAAGACTGCTCTCTGCAACAACAAACATGAACATAGCTAACAGATACCAGATAAACTTTCGTCTGGGACTTTTTGATTCATTCTGTATTGTTGTACGGCTGACAGTCTCTTCTGCAGTTTTTTCTGACTCCCTATTTCCGGTTTTCGAATAAATCAGAATAAAAACTGCAACGGCAATCAGAGCAATGAAAACTACCAAAATAATTCCTAAATATGAAATTGAGAAATTCCAAGTAAAAAGCAGTGCGGTAATAGCCGGGCTTAACATTGCTCCAATACAGTAAAAAAACTGAGAAAGGTTGAGAAACCTGCTTGAATTGTACTTCTCATATGCCGAAATCAATGTAGAGCTTACAGATTCTAGAATACCGCCGCTTCCACCTACTATCACCAGTAAAATAATTAACCCGAAAAAAGAGTTGATATAACCCAAAAAGAAAAGGGCTGCAGCTGTAGCCAGTAACGATATAACAATACTAGACTCATGAGCTCTTTTCCATTTTTGAATCAGGACTCCATATATGAGTGAGAAGATGAAAAACGAGACATACTGCAGTGCGAAAGCAAAACCCAAATGATTTACCGATATGCTGAATTCCTGTATCAGGCTGGTAACAAGAGCGGGAAGAACATTGATCCAAGAGGTTGGCTGGGGTCAGACCCTCATCATCATATTATTTCACGCTCAAGCTCTCCATTTTAGAAAGTAACAAATAACTTTTCAAAGAATCACTGATTATGCACGTATGACTTGAATTCAGGACAAACTTTCTCTTAAAAAATCTCCTTTTTTAACATGATCATATCGCGGGCGATACGAAGCATGCCAGTAGGATGTATAGTATTTCCCCAAAAAGGTTTAGAGCTGCGGATTGTATGGATTATGCGACGAATCCCGGATTGAATAAATATTTTTCGATAAGCCCAGAGAAATGCCTTTTCCATCTCTTCCGGGGTTACTCCTAGTGGTTGATACACACAGTGAAGACCATCATAAAGATCCCAATTTCGGTGTAATAAGCGACCTTCAGAATAGAGACGCTCGTAGAGGGGCGTCCCGGGGAATGGAGTCAGCAATGAGATTTGTAATAGATCAAAAGGAAAAGCAGCTATCTCCAATATATTTTTCTTCAATATTTCCGGCGTATCCAATTGATTACCACTTCCTAGCATTGCATACCAAATGTGAAGGACTTTATTGTTAGTCAGTAAAGAGACTGCCTGCTGCGATTGTTCAAAAGTAATTCCTTTATCGTAGCTATCCAGAATCTCCTGAACTCCACTTTCCAGGCCAAGAGCCATAATTGAACAGCCGTTATCAGTCATCTTCTGTAACAATTGCGGATTGTTCACTATCGTATCTATTCTACTCTGGCAATGCCACGAAAAATCCCACCCTTTCTCTTTTATAGCATCACATAATTGAGCCAATCGATTGGAATCTACCGTTAGATTGTCATCACGGAAATCTACCCACGAAATTTTTTTCCCTGCAGCTATTCTTTTTTTCTCATTAAATTCCAGTTCGCCGATGATGCTTTCTACACTTCGCTTTCTCCATTTTCGATCGTAAAAAGAACCTACAGAGCAGAAATCGCAATGAAAAGGACACCCTCTGCTGCTGCTGATAAAAACCCGTTCGTTATGCAAAATGTCCTGATCTATGAACGGGAGAGAATCCAAGTCCTGAACTATTGCCTTAGTCTCTGTAAAGACCGGTTCCCCATCATGCAAATAGCAAACACCTTCAATTTCCGGTGTCATATTCCCCCGACTAATTGCTTCTAATAGCAGAAGGAAGGCTTCTTCCCCCTCTCCCCGAACAACATAATCTGCAGCTCCATCTGTTAAGGTCTCTTCTGGCAGAGCTGATACATGATGTCCGCCGAAAACGGTAATAATCTTAGGGTCAGATTTCTTTATTCGTTGACCAATACGCAGAGCTGTTAAGTACGTAGGAGTCATTGAAGTAATACCGACAATTTCAGGTCTATATTCCGAAATTACCGATTCAACATCTTTTTCTTCTAACAGCATAAGACGAGTTGTGTGACCGTTTTGTTTACACATAGCTTCAATGGAGAGCAAGCCAAGACTCACTTCATCATTTTGAAAAAAAAGGCGGCTGTAGCCTTT